>JANYBU010000101.1 GCA_025360665.1 Nitrospira sp. | reverse complement strand
GACGCGGTGCGGCCGTTGATCCTTTCCGGCTGGACTGATGCGCTCCCCCATGTCGGGATGGTGGTCGTCGTCATGGTGATTTTTGACGCCCTCTGTCTCTACGGGAGCGCCAAAGTCTTCCGTCGGGCGATGGGCTAATGGGCGGGCTTTCCGGGAGTCCCACCATGCTGGTAAACGAGAGTCAAATCCGGGCCCTGATCCGACTGCTGGCCGATGAGGACGAGAAGATCGTCCGAACCATCAGCGGGAAACTCATCGACATCGGTCCCTCAGCGGTTCCCCTGCTGCAGGAGGCGGAAATCGAACAGCCGGAAATGGCTGACCGTCTTGTCTCGGTGCTCGAGGAAATCCGCGGCGGCAAGCTCGAGGATGAACTCATGGAGCTGGCGGCGCGGCCGGATGGCCCGATGGATCTTGAGCGGGGCGCCTTTCTGATCGCCCGCTATGCCTACCCCTCCCTCACGGTCGCCTCGTATGCCAGACAGCTCGATGAGATGGCGCAGGAAGTGCAAGATCGGATCGGTCCGCGGGCGTCGGGTGAGGAAACGATCAAGACGTTGAACCGGTACCTCTTCACGGAGCAGGGCTTCAAAGGCAACACGAAAAATTATTATGAGTTGGAGAATAGTTATCTCAACTGCGTGATCGACCGACGAACGGGCATTCCGATCAGCCTCTCGACGGTGTACCTCCTTGTCGGGAAGCGGCTGGGTCTTCCGGTCCATGGGATCGGGATGCCGGGTCATTTCTTAGTGAAGTACGAATCGGATCGCTACAAAGTCTTCGTCGATTGTTTCAACGGGGGAGCCTTGCTGACCGAAAAGAATTGCCAGCGGTTTCTCACGGAAGCCGGCTATGGATTTGACGAGAAATATCTGCAACAGAGTCCGGTGCGCGCGATTCTCTCTCGCATGATCAAGAACCTCTTGGCCATCTATGCCAAACTCAACGACCCCCTCAAGAAGGCCCGCCTGACGAAGTTCATTGAGATCCTGGGGTGCGATAACCGCGAAGGTGGACTCTAAAACATACGCGAGACTCGCGAGAAAAGCGGGACGCGCGCGACGGGAGGAAGTTCGAGGTTTTGGGATCGTCGAACCCAGATAGTCAACTTCGAGTCGCGCCTGTCACGCACGTCTCGCCTGACACGCTCACAATTTGATCGCCATCAAGTCCCGCCCGACCACAATCTTTCCCCCGAACGCTTCCCCTGCCTGTTCCCGCACATTGTATCGTTCGGTGATCGGATACAGATGCGACAGCACGAGCTGGCCGACTCCGGCCTCTCTGGCCACCTGCCCACATTGACCGGCATGCAGATGGACCGGGCTCGGACGATTGGCCGGGAAAGAACAGTCCAGCACCGCGAGATCAACGTCTCCACAGAGACGCACGAGGCTGTCGCAGTATTGCGAATCGCCGGAATAGGCCAGGGCCTTCCCGCCATATTCGATTCGATACCCCAGGCAATGGAGGTTCTGCGTGTGGGTCACAGTTCGGGGAATTACCGTCGTCTTTCCAATCGTAAACGCGCGATCAGCCACTTCTTTGAAATGAACCGCGAACGGTGCGTGCGTGAAGCCGGGTAAGGTGGCGAAGAGGGCTTGAAATAATTTCTTGGTCCCGCGAGGGCCGATCACCGTGAGCGGCGGTCGTGTTCCTCCTTGGTATTTCGTATAGATCATCGCATCGAAGAAATAGGTGATGAAGTCGGAAAAGTGATCGGCGTGGTAGTGGGAGAAGAGAATGTGGGTGATCCGATGCCGGTTCACACCGGTTTTTAGTAAATTCGCCAGCGTGCGTGGGCCAAAATCCAACAGGATCGTATGGTCGGTGCGGACGAGATAGCCCGAGGCTGCTCGTGTCGGGTGGATGTTCGTGCCGGAGCCGAGAATGGTTAAGCGCATATCTTCAGATAGATTAAGGTTGGGGTCGAGGGTGCCTTTCGGCAATAGGGTCTTGTCTCATCTTGACCCTAGCCTGAGCCTAAACCTCCTTGTCGAAAACTATCCCGCAAGCGAAGCAGCAACGCGCGAGTCTGGTCCACTTCTTTGGGGCTCAAGGCCCGCTCAAAGAATGGACGAAGAAAGGCCAAGTGGGCCGCAAAAGTCTTTCGAAAGAGCGCATCGCCTTTCGCGGTTAACGAGATCTTGGTGCAACGGCGATCTCTTTTCATGGCATCCCGCCGGATCAGACCTTTGGAGACCAGTCGATCGAGGACGCCGGTGAGCGTGCCTTTGGTGACGAGCGTCTGGGCCGAGAGTTCCGAGCAGGTCATGCCCTCCGTATCCCCCAGCGTGGCGATCACATCGAACTGTGAGGGGGTCAGCCGCAGAGATTTGATATGGCGGATGTCGATGCGCCAGAAGGCCAGATAGGTCTCGACCAGCGGTCGCAACACTTTCAGATAGGGATCATCCTTCAGATGCGGTAACTCCATGCCGAGAGGATAGTCCGCACTAGGACGGAGATTCAAGAGGGGAGGCGGGCAGCCTGGTCGTCCTCCTGCTCGCGGAACGCGCACGCTCAGAAGGTGCTCGTTCGACGCGCGCATTAGA
>JANYBU010000082.1 GCA_025360665.1 Nitrospira sp. | reverse complement strand
CGATTCTGCCCGCGCTTTTAATTCCTGCTCTCGGGCTTCTTCTTGCTGATGCAGCGCTTCGGTTTCCTCCGCCAACGCCGCCTTGATTTCCTTATCCCGTTCAACCTTTTCTTTTTCGTATTCCGTCGCGCTGATGATATCGATCTTCCAGCCGGTCAGACGAGCGGCTAACCTCACGTTCTGGCCATTCTTCCCGATCGCTAACGACAGCTGGGAATCTGCGACGACGACCAACGCCGACTTCTTTTCCTCATCGACGCCGACCTTCTCAATGCTCGCGGGGTTCAATGCCTCGGCGATGAAGACGCGCGGGTCGGAGGTCCAGGTGATGATGTCGATTTTCTCTCCGCGCAGCTCGCGGACAACCGCTTGAACCCGCGATCCCTTGATCCCAACACAGGCCCCGACCGGATCGACCGCCTTCTCGCGAGACGTCACGGCGATCTTGGTCCGATCACCAGGCTCCCGCACGATAGACTTGATCTCGACGATTTTTTCGAGCACCTCAGGCACTTCCAACTCGAAGAGTTTCGACACAAACTGCGGATGGCTCCGCGTCAAAATGACCTGGACATCCTTCGGAGTCCTGCGTACCTCCAAGAGCATGGCCTTCACCCGATCACCATTGCGATACGTTTCCCGTGGAATCTGCTCCTGAACCGGCAGTATCGCCTCGGTCTTACCCAGATCCACCAGATAATTCCGGCGCTCCATCCCGAGAATGATACCGTTGACCAAATCTCCCTGCCGCGTAGAGTATTCTTTTTGAACCGCTTCCCATTCGGCCTCACGAACTTTCTGGAAGATCACTTGCTTGGCGGTTTGCGCGGCGATCCGTCCCAAGTCGCTCACCTCGATAAGCGATCCGATCTCGTCGCCGACCTCTGCCTCGCTGTCAAACTGGCGAGCTTCCTGGAGAGAGACTTCGGTTTTTGGATTGGTGACCGCGTCGACAATGGTCTTCTTCGACACGACGGAGATCTCACCGGTCTTGGAGTCGATCTCGACTTGAATATTCTCAGCCTGCCCAAAACGTTTCTTGGCGGCCATTTGAAGGGCCGCTTCGATCGCCCCGAGCACTCGGCTCTTGTCAATGCCCTTTTGTCGACCAAGTTCGTCGATGACTGAAATCAATTCTCGATTCATAGCTCACTCTCCGGCGACTGCCCCTGTAGCCACACTCCAAATACCGGCGGTATGCTCATACCGCGGTGATCGACTCCGGCACGGCCTAAAACGTGACGACGCGCCGCGCTTCAGCTATCGAGTCGAACTCAAGGATAACTATCCGCTCAGGACGCGGATCGCTCACCACGATCGTGACTCCCTGTTCATTCACTTCCGCCAACAATCCCAGCACACGCCACTGTCCGTCGATCGGCTGCCTGAGCTTCACGCTCACTTGCTTCCCCAGTGCCCGGCGATAATCCTGAATCCGTTTGAAGACCCGATCCAGACCCGGCGAGGAGACTTCCAGGGTATAGGTATGAGGAAAGGGATCAGCCACATCTAAGGCCGGACCGATCGCGAGATGTGCACGCCCGCATTCTTCTACCGTGATGCCGCCCGGCTTATCGATATACACGCGAACGATTGACCGCGCACCTTGCCCTACACACACGACGTCGACCAATTCTAAGCCCAATGCCCAGAGGATGGGCGATACCACCTCGCTGATACGATCGACGACCGGTCGGGACTCCTTCACCGACACCCCTAGCCCTGCTTCTTTGGATGGCCCATTCAAGAGATCAAACAAAAAAGTGGGCCTGAGCCCACTTCCAGTCCGCGAACCATAGCATGCCACCTATGCCAAAGCAAGGGGGCTAACCGACCCGCCTCGTGAAGCCCGCGGCAAGTCGTTGGGTGATCGGCCCAGGCCGTCCATCGCCAATGACTTTTCCATCTACACGGACGACGGCCAAAACCTCGACCGTGGTTCCCGTGAGAAACACTTCGTCAGCGCCATACAGTTCTACTTGAGAGAAAAAGCGTTCCTGAATCGACAGGCCCTCGTTCCGAGCCAGCTCCAACACGAAGGCCCTGCTGACCCCGGACAAAATGCGCGACCCTTCTGGAGCCGTCACCACCCTTCCCCCCTGGACCACCATCACGTTGCTAACCGCTCCTTCAGTGATCAATCCCTCTTTGACCAAAATGGCTTCGAAGACCTGGGCTTGTTTGGCCTGCTGGCGAGCAAGGACGTTAGCCAAAAGATTCACGCTCTTGATGTCACAGCGCCCCCATCGGATATCCTCGGTCGTCATCACCTCCACACCGGCAGCTTGTACTGACCTGTCGAGTGGGTGAAATTCACGAACCGTCATAACGACTGTGGGCGGCCCTTCAGCTGAGTAGGTATGCTCACGGGGCGCGACGCCCCTGCTAAGCTGAATGTAGACTTTGGCTTCAGGATAAGCGGCCCGCCTAATCCCTTCCAAGACATGGTGTGTCCACTCGGCACGGGAATAGGGCTGCGTCAGGTCAAGTGCCGTGGCGCTACGTTCCAGTCGAGCCAGATGGTCCTCGAGCGCGAATGGGCGCCCATTGTATGTGCGGATCACTTCGTAGACGGCATCACCAAACTGAAAGCCTCGATCTTCGATCGAGACTTTCGCCTCGGCCAGCGGCACGAATGCTCCATTGACGAAAGCCACATTCGGCACGATTAGGCGCTCCCCCGAGAAGAGGAATCAGAGGCCGTCACGTCAAAGACGCGCCGATCTTCGGCGGTAAATTTCCACCCCATGCGCTTTTCAAACAGCACTCGGTGGGTTCCCGGCCTGACCGCTTTAAACTCGAAAGTCCGCTGCCCATTGTCGACCGCATTATTCCCGGCGATGCGAAGATAGTCGTCGGCCAGCAATGCGAGCCCCGTAGGATCATAGGTCGGAACCCAGAGCTCCCCTCGCGTTCTGTCTTCCCAGAGATGAATCTGAATGGGATGCTCAAGGGTCGTCTCAATGACCTTGGCCCCACCTGAGTGTGTGGCACCACCATGGTCGTGGCTAGATGTCGTACTCATCGTCAGTTACGCGGCAACCCGCTGCTTCTCCGCCTTATCGTGCTATGGTTTTCGCCGAGGTCCGACAAGAATCTCCGCTCCTTCCACCTGCACATCATAACTCCCCACACAATATCCACCGCCATCCGTCCCTTGCCCGTTTCGAACGTCGAATGCCAAATCGTGCCACGGACAGGCCACGACAAAGCCCTTCACACGCCCTTCACACAAAGGACCGCCCTCATGGGGACAAAGATTATGGATCGCAAAATACGTCCCCTCAATGTTGAAGAGCGCAATCTCCCGATTGTTCACCATGACGACTTTTGATTGCCCGGGCGGTAGCTCGTCGACCAGGGCGACGGATTGAAACCCCTCTAGCATGCTGTACCGACTCCTCTCTTCATGCTTCACACCAAAGCTCGCACGCGTTACATCCGAAGTGTATATTTCAACTCCAGCCCCACGGTGGCCCCTTCTCGCTTGATGAAGCCCGCTTCGGTTTGAATCGCGTACCGGACCGCTTCGGGGGAGGAGCTATATTTAGGGCAATCATCTTCCCGGCAGGGAGCGACATTTTCCTTGAGCCCCACAATATGATGGCTTTCATCAATCCACATCATGTCCACCGGAAACCGATACTCCTTCGTCCAGATGTGGTTCTGGCCGGTCGACTCGAAGATATAAAGCATTCCGCTATTTGCCGGCAACGTCTCGCGAAAGGCGAGACCGAAGAGCAGCTTCTCCGGCGTATCCGCTACTTCCGTCTCGAGCGCACGGCCGTTCGGGAAGGAGACGATAATGATGGTCTCGTCTTTTCGATCGATGAGGAAGTACGAGGCGCTCATCAAGAAAATCGCCATGAGGACGAGCGTGACGATGCGCTTCTTTTTCTGCTCACGATTGCTCACCGGTAAGGTGGCCATAAACATTCCCTGTCACAACTCGTCACGATTCCATGGGCCCAAAGGCCCATTAATACAGGGAATCTAGGCCTTCTGAGCAAATGCCGTTCTGTTGACTTGGAAAAGAGCGGCAGATTAGAATGGCGTTCACGTCGCGACGTCTATCATGGTCGTGACGGGGCGGACTTGTCAACCGTGTGTATCTTTATTGTAGTGAGAAGGAGGCGAGGGTCATGGCGTTGCTGATTACCGATGAATGTATTTCCTGTGGAGCCTGCCTGCCAGAATGTCCGAACGAGGCGATTTTTGAAACTCGCAGCGACGCGGAAACGAAGGGCAATCATGTGGGCGATGGCCAGGGAGTCGGCGATAGTATTTATGTGATTACGCACGACCGCTGCACCGAGTGCGTCGGGCACTTCGACGAACCGCAGTGCGCCGCCGTCTGCCCGGTCGATAATTGCTGTATTGCTGACCCATTGTATCCAGAGACGACGGAAGTCCTGCTCGCGAGGGCGAATACGCTCAATCCGGATAAGGCGATCGATCCGGCGAAAGTCTGGAGCGGCGTGCGCAATTAATCATCGCTCATCGTTCAATAATGAAGGCCCTGCTTTTCTCGTGAGAAGCAGGGTCTTCCTGTTTCTAGCGTCACTTCCTCAACGGCCCTTTCATAGATTTTCCCCCTCCCAGGAGTAGCGTTATTTGTGACGTGTTGAACGACCCCCCGGCGCTCTGCTTTCTCGATAGAGTCACCCGCGTTTTCTCGCCCTTCCCATGGAGGTGATACATACAGCAACAATGGATCATCATGGGCGTGCGCTGCGGAATCATCACAACGCCTACGCTAGCGCAGGCCAGTACCGGCAACGTGGGGACCATCATCGAAACATTTGTCGTTCGACAGTTCCCCAACGCAATCGGCACTATTGGGTGAGCAACGAAACACCGCGGGATGGGGATAAAATGATCATGGACGCGCGCACTATTGTGAAGGAGCAGCTGAGACGGAAACCACCTTATGCCATTTCTTGCCGCTGATCGTGGCAGAAAAACTCAGAGGCATCCAGTATATGCCGCTTGAGCCAGGAGCGAACTACCAAGCCAAAGAAGAGGTATAGGCGCAGCTCTTCGCTACTAATCCATTGTCCATTGCGTAAAAAAACCATCGCCCCCTCCGCACGGTCGCAGAGAGGGCGATGGTCACTCACATCTGCCAAGAACTCTTACTTGAGCATAAGAATCTTGCCGCCGACATGGGCTGGGTGCAGGTGGCAGCGATAGATCAGCGTATTTCCCTGCGTAGCATAGAACATGTCGCTGGTCGGAACACCGATGTACTTCGTTTCGCCAGGCTTCAGCACCACTTCGGCTTTCATCACAAACGGTGAACCAGCGTTCGCGGCATCGGTCATCTGGAATCCATGGTCAGCAGTGGAATTGTTCGTCACCTTGAGCAGGACAGGACGACCAGGCCGAACTTTGAAATCGATAATCGTGACGGGTGGATACCACGTCTTTAAGTTTCCAATCTCGATCGCGAACAGCTGGGCATCGACATCCAGTTCCTTGAACGACTGACCCACAACGGAGCCAGTCTCCAAATCCCCGATTTCGACTCCCCCAGCCTGGAGCGCAAACGCTGCAGAT
>JANYBU010000081.1 GCA_025360665.1 Nitrospira sp. | reverse complement strand
CTCTCCCAACCAGTAGTAGGCATTCGGCGTCAGCGACGTGCCAGGGAAGTCTTTCACAAATCGCTGAAAGCCCGCCACCGCAAGATCGTATTTCCCGTTGAGATAGTCGTTGTACGCCAGATTGAACGCCGACGTCGGGGTGATTGTAGGAACACCAGACATCATTGTCGGCACATCTGCAGAGAAGGCCGGCTTCTGTGCTTTGGAGGGACGAGTGGGTTCACCAGGGGCTGGCTCCATCTTAGGCACAACCGGAGCACCCGATATCTCATCGGGTTTGGCCAACCGGCTCTCCAATCTCTGTATCCTGGCAGACATCTCATCGAGCTTCGGCCTGACGGACTCGCTATCTTTCACCCGCTCCAGCGACTCCAAGCGTCGTTGCAACGCATCCAGCCGCTTTTGATCCTGATCTTGCGACTTCGATACCGTCGCCAAGTGGTCACGCATCTCCAGGAAATCTGCGTGTTTGGCACATCCGCTGAGCCACAGGACCGCCACGGCCATAAGTACAATCGTTCCTGCGAAACCTGTTTTCTTGCGCATCACAGTTATCGCGACTCCTTCAACTGGGATAGTTTATCGAACGCTTTCCCTGCCTCCGGACTCCGTGGATACAACGTCACCACCTGCTTAAAGGCCGAAGAAGCGCGCTTCTTGTCTTTCATGGCAAGGTACGCATACCCCTTCTTCAAAATCGCCGCTGGGATTTTCTCGCTCTGGGGAAAATCTAGCTCGACGCGGTCATACGAATCAATCGCCTGCCGATAATCCTTCTTGCCGTAGTGCGATTCACCGAGCCAATAGCGCGCGTTGGGAGATAGATCCGAGTTCTGATAATCACGTAAAAACGCGGCGAACCCCCTCCGGGCTCCATCCAAGTCTCCATCACGAAACAGGGCCAGTAGACGTTCGTACTCCAGTTTATCGGAGCGCTCCCCAGTCTGGCTGACTTGCTGACGCAGCGACTCCTCGGACTCGACTGCCGGCGTCACCGCTTCAGCCGATTGTTCCGCTTCAGCTTGCGTAGGAAGCGAAGCCGAAGGCGCTTCTTGCTCAATCTTGGGGACATCAGATGAAGGCCCCAACGCCGATCGATGGGCCGGCTTCGTGGTTGAGTGACGCGCCCCTGCCTTGTTTCCCCCTCGCACACGCGCATCCTGCGCAACCTGATCAATGGCCTTGGAGAAGGTATCCAGGCGGCGGTCCTGCTCATCGAAGCGGGCAACAAACTTTTGGGCGACAGATGTGATACTCTTATTGACCTCGGCTAAGTGACCAGTCACCGCCTTGTTCATTTCGTTGATATAGGTCGTCGAGGC
This sequence comes from Nitrospira sp., assembly GCA_025360665.1. Taxonomy (GTDB): domain Bacteria; phylum Nitrospirota; class Nitrospiria; order Nitrospirales; family Nitrospiraceae; genus Palsa-1315. The sequence continues at coordinate 5,384 of JANYBU010000081.1, read as the reverse complement.
CTTGATATCGGACTCAACCTTGGTCGACAGTGCCTTATTAGCCTGCTCCTCTTGAGCCAGGCGCTCACTCAAAGCAGTCGCCGTCTTCCGCTGTTCCTCAAGCCGAGCGTCCATACTCTTCATGAGTGCGCTATTGGTCTTCTGCACTGCCTCGATCAGCTCTTTCCTCAGGGTCTCCATTTGCTTGTTGACATCATCGAGGCGGGTATTCATTTCCGTCCTGAACCGCTCGCGGTCCTCTTTGCTCTTCAGGTCCTGAGTGTCGAGACTCTTTTGGACCCAGGCATAGCGAGTCGAACTCTCCGTCTCTATTTTTCCAGCCAACTGTTCTAACTTCTTTGTTTGCTGCTCGATCTGGCTTGCGCGCTGCTTGAGGTCTTCCTGCTTGCCCTGGAGTTCCTGAGCTTGGTGCAACGCCCGCTCCAGTTCGCCACGCAACTGCGGCAACTCCTGCTCCCGAAGCACCGAAATCTCCTGACTCTGTCGCGCTCGGGTCTGAGCCGACTCATCGCTCGACTGCTTGATGCGCAGCTGAAGATTCTTCTCCGTCTGTTTGAGATCAGCTTGTTGGGCAATGCAGCCGGTCGACAATAGGGCACAGATCAGACAGAACGTCGTCCAGATTCCCTTTGTATCCGAATGGTTCCACATTGTTCCACCCACTATGATAAAGAAATCCCCCGCTCTCTCCTCGCGGACAACGGCGTCACAACCGTCGCGACAAAGAGCACGTCGCCTACTTCCCAGTCTTCAACGCAAGATGTCCCCGCCGATTCTGTTGGTAGCACGATTCCGCATGTTCATTGCAAGAGGGCCGCTCTTTCCCATACGACACCACGGAGAGACGATTGGCACCGACACCGAGTTCGACCAGATAGTTCCGCGCAGCTTTCGCCCGTTTTTCACCGAGCACGAGGTTGTAGGCGGAGGTCCCGCGCTCGTCACAGTGCCCTTCAACCTTGACCAGCGCGCTCGAGTTGGACTTCATCCACTCGGCATCGCGACTCAACGCTTGACGCCCCTCCTCGGAAATCGTCCAGCTATCGTAGTCGAACAGCACATCTCGCAAGCCTGCTGCAAATGAGGCCGCCTGCTCGGCACGGACCTCCTCCATTTGTCGTCCGGCACTGCTGGAGGGATCCACCTTCGCCATCAGCGTGCCACTGCCCACATGCTCCTCTGAAGGGTTCTTGTCGAGGCCCCGAAGCCCGCCGTCACCAGACTGAATGCCTGTGTCCGGGAAGCTGCCGACACCGGACTTGGAACTATCTGAGCTCCCCCCTTTCGCCATCCCTTGAGTGGACTGGGAATCGCCGCCAGATTGTACGGATTTCTTGGAGCAGCCAGGCATACCAAGCAATGCCATGCTCATCACCAGCACCAAGCCGCATGTACAGAGTGCCTTATTCATACATCGTTCTCCTTTTCCTAAGTTAGTCATCTCGATCATTTACCTTCATTCATCCGGTACGGTCAACATGTCATCCTCACGATGCCGGAGACCAGGAGGGCGCACTATTGTGCGTCCCCTGAAAGGTGAGCCGTTCGATGTCCTTACCATCGGCATCGATCATATAGATGTGGCTCTTTCCATCGGCCGTCGAACTGAACACCAGATGCCGGCCATCCGGCGACCAGGAGGGTGAATCATCGACACCCGGTCCTGTCGTCAGTTGCATTCGCTTCTGTCCGTCCGGCGAGATGACACAGAGCTTATACTCTTTATGCGTCCGGCACACATAGGCGATCCAGTTCCCGCGCGGCGACCACATCGGCGCCGCATTGTAATCGCCTTCAAATGTCAGACGGCGCACGTTAGACCCATCTGACCCCATCAAGAACAGCTGCGGCCCGCCACCCCGATCTGATACAAACACCAGCTCTCTCCCGTTCGGGGACCAGGAGGGAGACAAGTCGCCGGACGGATTCACCGTCAGGCGTTGGATGGCTTTCGTCCTTGTATCCAACCGATAGAGTTCGGAATTACCTTCGTGACTGGAGGCAAACGCCAGGAAGTTTCCATCAGGGGACAGTGCCGGAGTAATGTTCAATCCCCCCAGGGAAATCACCGTCCATCGCTTGCCCGTCGCCAACTCGATCATGTCGATGTCCTGCGTATTGCGGTTGCGATAGGCGGTGAAGACGAGGAACCGGCGATCCGGAGACCATTGCGGCATGAGGTTCAGGAATCCATCGGCGGTGAGTTGGCGCGCATCGTAGCCATCGTAATCCATCACGAACAACTCGCGGGCGGTCCCCTGTTCAGCCACATACGCGATCTTCGTCCGCGCGATGCCCGGCTCGCCCGTGTAACGAAACACCAGTTCGTCGGCAAAGCGGTGCGCCATCAGCCGCACAACCGAGGGCGATCCCGCGTAACGCTTCCCCCCCACGACTTCATCGCTGCCGCTGTCATAGACGAAGCCTTCCATGTTCACGTCGGCTTCCTTGTCCGCCTCTTTCAGGCCCGCTTTTCCCCAGACCAAGACCGAGACACCCTTCTCAGCCGCCTGTTTGAATACGGCCTTGGAACCGGCCCCCATCCCATTGCCGATATCGGGTGTTTTAATCCCGAGACCGGGCAAATCCACCAGATCAAAGACCAAAGAGCGTTTCACATCTTTTTTGAGGACTTCTTCGATCCGCCCCCCCAACCAGTCGGGGCCTCCCCCGTTTTGTATCCCCGCAACACCCAGGGAAATCTTTTGGAAGTCCGGACGGGTGGCTTCGAGGAACACATCCGCCGCCCCGGATTCAAGAATGCCGACGGCTCCTGCTATCAGCAGCACTCCCCCGAACCAGACACTGATCAATTTCACCTGTGTCATCCGACCGACTCTCCGACTCGAAATACCATTTCTACATCTTTATAGCTGTCTGCCATATCGGCAGGAAACACGGGCAGGACTCCTGGTCCACGCACGGCGCGCTCCCCTGCCGCATCGACATAGAAATCGCCAGATGTCTGCTTAACAACCACATTTTTAATCATCCCATCCCTCTGAAGCCGAAACTCGACGATGACCGTGTAGGTCTGTCCCGGCGTGCCGACCGGGGGAGGCGCCCAATGTTTACTAATAATCGACTGCACACGAGCCCAGTAGGGGCTGGACCCATCCGCACCAGAAATCTTCAGCCTCGCCTCGAGAATCTTTGCCGCCGGAGCTTTCACCTCTTGCTGGGGCGCCGGCTTTAATGACGCCTCGCTCAGCTTCACCTCTTTCGGGATGTCCAGCTTGGCCGCAGGCTGAAACTGCTTGATCTTTTTCAGCTCTTCCTCTAACTCGCGATTCAGATCATCGCTGACCGAAGACCGCTGCGGGATCTTCGCGACCGGGGCTTGCGCCACATCCGGGACACGTGGGATATCGAGCCCCTTCGCCGCCTGTCGGGGCTGAGCCACCGATTTTGTTGCGGGACTCAGATCTCCAAACTTCGGCGCATCCGGCGGAAGCTGAAGATCCCGCAGCATGTCCCTTCTTTTCTCGCCTACTGGAGGCGCGGCTGAAGGAGCTGCGCTTGGGGCCACCGCCTTGACCAATGGCGCCGGTGCCGCCTTCGAGTCTGAAACTTTTGCTGACTCCGTGGGTTTCGCCAGCTCGGCTTGCCTCACAGGTGTTGGTAGACTGACCAACGACACTTCGACAGACACCATGGGTCGCTCACCCTGTTGCGGAAACCGAAGCCCCACCGCCACGAGCAAAACGACCACATGAAGGACGAGCGACAGCGCCAGTGTTCGCTTGAGTCGAGAGGACAGTCTGGATTGATCACCCCGGTCGAACCACAGACCTGACGGAACCGACGCCTGGGACGCCATAACATCCAGCCCCCTCGCGCACGTTGCGTCAATTTTTTCGCGACGGGAGGCGAGGAATTTGCGGCGCCCCCACATGCTCGGACCCGACCGGCTCCGTCACCATCCCAATCTTCTCGATCCCAGCTTTCTTGACCCCGTCCATGACTTGCACCACGACGCCATAGGGCACGTCACGATCCGCCCTGAGATAGAGCGACACATCGGGATGGTCCCGTTTCAAGAGTTTCAATTTTTGCTCCAGCTGAGCCACCCCGACTGGATCTTTGTCGAGATAGAGTCGTTGATCTTTTTCAATCGTGAGCACCGTGCGCATTTCCGGTTTGATGGAATTCGTGGCAGAAGTCGGCAGCTTAATGTCCATCCCTCGATACAACATCGGCGCGGTGACCATGAAAACCACTAAGAGGACGAGGACCACATCGACGAGAGGGATAACGTTGATTTCTGCCAGAAAACGGCGGTGCCGAGACTCAAGGGTCATCCTTGAACTCCGACCGGAACTGGTTTCGTCTTCGATGCAGCAGTCGAAAGGGACGCCAAAAGCTCGATGGTGACCGAGTCCAACCGGAATGCCGTGCTGCGAATCCGGACGAGAAAGTAGTTATAGGCAATTACCGCGGGGATGGCGGTGAACAGACCGGCTGCTGTCGCAACTAGTGCCTCCGCAACGCCAGGAGCGACAGCAGAAATACTGGCAGTCCCTTGGGTGCCGATCTCACGAAACGCATCGATAATTCCCATCACGGTCCCAAGCAGTCCGACAAACGGAGTAATGTTTCCCGTCGTGGCAAGAAACGGGAGATAGGTCTCAAGCCCTGAGAGTTGACGTTGCCCGAGATGGGACGCCGTCCGCTCTATGACGTGTTGATCAATTGGTCCCGAGGCGACGCCATCCTTCCCCTCGACTCGCCCAGATCCCACACGCTCCATAACCCCTTCGAATACACATGCGCTGGGGCTCCCTTCGATTCGTCGAACTTGCCGAAACAGCTCGTCGAGATCTCGTGTTTTCACGAGGAGAGCCAGGAACCGCTTGTCCTCCCGGTCTGCCACTTGAAACGCTCGCCATTTGAAGAAAATAACGGCCCACGAGATGACCGAGAAGACCAACAGGAGCAAGAGCACAATTTTGGAAACTGCGCCGAGCGAACCCACCAGTCCGATCAAACCTGTCTGAAACATGCGGCAATGACCTTTCCTGGCTCTAGGAAGTACTCTCAGTCCTGCCTTCGGAGTCTAGCAAACACAGGAGAAAATGGCGGGGCCGACGGGATTTGAACCCGCGACCTCCAGATTGACAATCTGGCGTCCTAACCAGCTGAACGACGGCCCCTCGAAACTCTTCTTATAGCGGAAGATGTGACTGACAAGACGATATCTAGCGGTTGGTCCCGTCTGAAGTTCTTATTTTCGTATTCTATCCGTCCTGTCCCCTTAACCCAGCATTTCCCTGGTAGGCGGAACAGGGATCGAACCTGCGACATCCACCGTGTAAAGGTGGCGCTCTGCCAACTGAGCTATCCGCCCGATTTCGTTAGCAACCTTGGCGGATGCTACCAACTCC
>JANYBU010000022.1 GCA_025360665.1 Nitrospira sp. | reverse complement strand
GCGGCAGGCGGCGATCCTCTTCATTCTCATTACCGTCATGCTCGATGTGCTCTCGTTCGGCATCATCATTCCCGTGTTGCCGAAGCTTGTCGAAGACTTTATGTCCGGCGACACGGCGCAGGCCGCCTCAATCTACGGCCTTATGGGTACGGCCTGGGCGCTCATGCAGTTCTTCTGCTCGCCCATTCAAGGCGCGCTGTCCGATCGGTTCGGGCGGCGACCGGTCGTGCTGCTTTCGAACGTCGGATTAGGTCTCGACTACATCTTCATGGCACTGGCGCCCAACGTCGCCTGGCTCTTTGTGGGCCGCATGATTTCGGGCATCGCGTCGTCCAGCTTCAGCACCGCCGGGGCCTACATCGCCGACGTAACGCCGCCGGAGAAACGAGCTGCCGCCTTCGGGATGATCGGCGCGGCCTTTGGCTTAGGCTTCATACTCGGCCCGGCGGTGGGCGGGTTGCTTGGCGTGGTCGATCCACGGCTTCCGTTCTGGGGCGCGGCGGCGACGAGTTTGGTGAACGCCTGCTACGGATTCTTCGTCCTGCCGGAATCGCTCCCACGCGAGAAGCGTATGAGCTTTGCCTGGAAGCGGGCCAATCCGGTCGGCTCACTCAAACTGTTGCGGTCGCATCGCGAACTCTTCAGTCTCGCGGCGGTCGCCTTTCTCGGCTACCTCGGGCATGCCGTCTTGCCGAGCGTCGCGGTGCTGTATGTGGGCTATCGCTACGAGTGGGACACGAAGGCCGTCGGCTTCATGCTGGCCGGCGCCGGCGTCAGCGCCTTGATCGTACAAGGGCTGCTCATGCGGCCGCTCACGGCCCACTTCGGAGAGCGAAAGACCCTCCTCGCCGGATTGCTCAGCGGCGCGCTGGGCTTTGCGGTCTACGGCGTGGCGACCGACGGATGGATCTATTGCGCGGGGATTCCCATCATGGCCTTCTGGGGCCTCGCCGGTCCGTCCGCGCAATCGTTCATGTCCCGCCGCGTAAGCAGCTCCGAGCAGGGTCAGCTCCAAGGGGCCATTGCGGGGCTCTCCGGCATCGCCGGTCTCATTGGACCGGGCCTCTTCACACAAACCTTTGCGCTCTTTATCGGCGCACAAGCCAGTTGGCATCTCCCCGGCGCGCCGTTTCTTCTGGCGTCCCTATTATTGTTTGTGGGGATGGCGATTGCCTGGCGGGCGACGCGGGTGCCCCCATAGTCTCCAGCGCTCGCGCAATGCGTGGCCTGAAAAGGGTAGGATAGGAGCCGCCAGACCATCATTTTTGCTCGCAGAGCGCGCACGATGAAAGGGGTGGAAGGACACCCGTGCTGAAGAAAGAGAAGCAAGCGAACTTGGAAGGAGAGTGGCGAGACAGCTGGCATGGTCTCTGTGCTCGCAGAGCCCCCACGGTAAAGCGGTGGTCGCTCGATGCGCGCAATGGAGACCACACCAGCCGCCTCGCTGGATACGGGGAACGAGCAGGGAAATCTCAAAGTCGATGCGCGCAGTGAAGATGGCGATCACCAGAATACAGAGGAGGGCAGATCATGGCGTGGGGATCGGATGTGCATACAGACGAGGAACTGGAAAAGTTGGCGGCCGTGCGTGGCTATTTTCAGGAATATTTCCCCGGAGCCTCGATTCGTGACTCGTACGATGCTGCCAGAACGGCGCAGGTGTTTCGGGTCGAAACCGACGACGTCGGCGAGCGACGTAATGCAGTGGTCTCGATCGATTTTCTCGAAGAGTATGTGCCTGAAAAAATGGGAAAGGCATTGATCAGCTTGCGGGTCGCAGAACATCTCCAGTCAGCGAAGGGCAAGGAGGTGCTGCTCACAAGTTGGGGCGTGGAAGAAAAGGAGGATTGAAAGAGTCGGGTAGCCCGTTAGTCTCCTGTGCTCGCGCAACGCGCGGCCTCTGAGGCCCTCGTTGGACGCGCGCAGTGGGAGACCAATCGGGCCACCCTTAGCGGAGTGGTACGAGCAAGCTTGGAGGAACCATTGTAGTGGTCGTTCGACGTGCGCAGTTGGGGACTAATCCAGGCCACCCCCTTGAGAGAGAAATGAGCAAGCTCGGTAGGATCATTTGTATCGTTGAACGCAGGGCCTCCCAAGGCCCTCGCTCGGGCTACTGGCACGTCCCGGGAAATCGATTGCGAAGCAATCGGAGGGTAGGGGGGTGAGAAATATCTGCCAGTGGGTGGGCGGATGAGAAGGTTGCGCGCAGTGGAAAACTCACCGGGCCACACTTCATCTGAAAAGCGCGCAAGCTGGAAGGGAGCATCATCAGCAGCCACGGCAGCCAGCACGGACAGAATGGGTTGTCTGTCTCTCGGGTAGCCGGTCTCCCCAAACCCCTTCGGTGATCAGGGCCTGACGTAGTGGGTCGCGGATCCCTCTTTGTACTCCGGCAGCCGGATCAGATAGCGACCTCCGGTGTCGAGCGTCACCTGCACCTGTCCCTGCCGGCTCAGCCGATCGACTTCAAGAAAGACCTGGCTCCAGGATAGGTCGGAGAGACTGTTCGTCAATGTATCCAGATCGCACCCATGCGTGCGTTGGACTGCTCCGAGAATACGATCGGTCACGGGTGTATGCAAAGCCATGATCAGATCCTCCCCCTGATGTTCGGACGTTCACTGCAATCTCCGGCGCGACCTCCTTCCGTTTACGGCTCTCTTCCCGATCCGGGATAGACAATGCCGAACTCCTCGTCCGGCATGATTCGTTGCGAGAGTACGGCCAATTCCTCGGCCGCATCGTCTCCCAGACCATAGGCATGATTCGCCAGCATGGTGAGAAACACTCCCATCTCCCGCTTGGCGCCCCACTGATTCCCCAGGTTGGCCGCACCACGGATGCGGTCCAGTTCCTGCGCGTAGGGTGAGAAATCGTACGCGGGATATTTCTTTGTGAAGTACGTCGTCAGCCTCTGCTCAAGGTCATCCAGCCAGGTGACCGGCGGAGAGAGACGTTCGGTAGGCGCAACGGTAGCCAGCAGAAAGGACGGAGTCTCACCGGCCTGAATGGGATTTGGCGTAAGCACGGAGAAGACATCTGGCACCAGGATCAGTGCCAAGAGAGGAAGGAGTACTCGGCGGCTGACAGTCACCATGAGGACCCTCGTTCCAAAGGATCCGTCTCCGGCTGTGGATGCGCTACGACAAAGAATCCGGCGTAGGAGCAAAGGGGACTGCGATGAGATCCGGCGCGCAGGATGACGGACAGGAGCGTGCGGAAGAGACAGCAGCCACCGTCACTGGAACGTCAGGAGATTATGCTACGCCGATCGAGATGCTTGGTCAACCGTCCCTCGGCTGGCTTAGGGAGCCAGGTTGCGGGCTAGCCGGTGGCCGCCAGCCGGGCGAACTGGTATTTCATCGCGTTGACTCGTGCGAGATAGTCTCGCACGTCGTGGTCGCCGCATCGTTGGTTAGGGGTGAGTCGGAAGCTGTGTGTTGCATAGGCGTTGCCCGCTGCAGCTCCACAGAGATGGATCACGGCGGCCAGATCCTGCTTTCGCTTGAACGTCGCAGGGGCGAGCCACTGGTGTGTCAGCGCGCTCGCGACGTGTCGGTCGAGCAGGGCCGCGGTCAACTCGATTGCATGGCTCGGCACGACGCGCGTATAGAGCGCGTTGAACCAGCACGATTTCATGTCCTGCCAGGGGCCATCCTGAATCACCACGTGATCGTGGATGCAGTAGCGCTTCGCTTCGCGGAACGTCCCGTCGGTGATCTGGTACATGCCGACCGCGCTCGATGCCGGTTGGTACAGCCCCAAGGGATTCCGGGTCAGACGCCATCGCCAGTACGTCCGCGCCACGGGGTTGCCTCCACCCTCGACCTGGGCGAGCGTGGCCAGCAACTCGGGCGTGATGACCGAAGTCGAATGTTTGCGGAAGAGCGGGCCGTACTGCCGCCATGTCTCGGGCGGGCGCTTGTCGAGCGTGTCGTCCAGGGCAAAGAAGACTTCGGTCGGCTTATTGATTGCGTGGTACACCCAGTTGACGCTGGCCCAAACCAACAGGATGATCACCCCGCTGACGAAGTATCGGACCGGCAGTGGGTATGCGACCACCGTTTTTCTGAACGCACGAAACCATAGCCGGATGAAACGCCGGAGAGACTTGAACGTGAGCCAGCGCGTGCGTCTCCTTCGGGGAGCGCGCGAATGTGACCTGGAAGCCATGACATCACTATAACCGAAAAAAGGAACGGGCGGCCTGGTCGTCCTCCTGCTCGCGGAACAGAGGAGGGGATGGAGCCTGATGATCTTCTGTGCTCGCGCAACGCGCGGCCTCAGAAGGATGGGGAGGGAGCGGCCAGGTGCCCTTCTTGCTCGCAGAACGCGCACGGTGAACGGTGCTCGCTCGATGCGCGCAGTGGGCCGCCACGTCAGCCTACTTCTAGCAAGTTGCGGAAAAATGATGTGGGCAGGCCAGAACTTCACTGGCCCGCACGTCTGGGATAACAGGAGAACGACAGGCAGGATGTTCAAAAAGGCCGTCCAGCAAGGCCGCAGCAAGCGAAGAGGCGAGGCGTACGCTTCGGTACGTTGAGCCTCTGAGCGATGCGAGAACGCCGTTGGCGGACTTTTTCAGCATCCTGCTAGGGATGGGAGACGAGCGAGCGGAGATGTGGCGATCCCGCTGCGGAAACCGTCGTCCCTTCTGTGCTAGCATAGGCCAGTTGTCTTCAGAGCGCCGGTCTGGCCGGACCCGGCGAAGGGTGCACCGACAGGCCGTCGTACGTTCATCGCCTAGGTCACAATCATGCCGTTGATTCCTGAGCCGCTGAAACACCGTCTCATTCAGCTTCGCCGCGTGCTCCACGAGTATCCGGAGCTCAGTGGGCAGGAAGTGAACACCGCCGCCGTCATCTGCAAATTTCTCGATGGGCTGGCCATCAAGTATCGGGCCCACGTCGCCGGCCACGGAGTCGTCGCCGACATTCCAGGACGCGCCGGAGTGCCCTGCGTCGTCTTGCGTGCCGATATGGACGCGCTGCCGATTCAGGAAGACACCGGCTTGGAGTTCGCGTCGGCCCATGACGGCGTCATGCATGCCTGCGGCCATGATGGGCACACCACGATGTTGCTGGGCGCGGCGGCACTTCTCTCCGAGGAGAAAGACCTGCCGGCTCCCGTGCGATTGATTTTTCAGCCGGCAGAGGAAAAAGGCACCGGCGCGCTGGCCATGATCAAGGCAGGGGTGCTGGATGGCGCAGGCATGATTTTCGGCGGTCATCTCGACCGCCACTATCATCCGGGGGCCATCGTCGTGTCCGAGGGCGCCGTCAATGCGTCGTCGGATAATTTCACGATTGAGATTATCGGACAAGGCGCGCACGGAGCCCGTCCCCATGAAAGCATCGACGCCGTCGTGGTCGGGAGTCTCATGATCATGGCGCTGCAAACGATCGTCTCGCGCGAGGTCGATCCGGCCCGTCCGTCTGTCGTGTCCGTGGGGCAGTTCCACGCAGGGACTGCCCCAAACGTCATTGCAGGACTGGCCAGGCTGGAGGGGACGGTTCGTGCCCAGGATCCTGCTGTCCGGCAACAACTCCTCTCCTCCGTCCGTCGCATTGCCGAATCGATCGCCCTACTGCACGGCGCCAAGATCAAGGTCACCGTGAATGAAGGCACGCCGCCGCTGATCAATCTGCCCGAGATGGCCAGCCTGGCGCGCCGCGCGGCAGTCGCGGCGGTGGGGGAGGCCAATGTGTTGCCGCTCAAGACGGCCAACATGGGCGCAGAGGATTTCAGCTACTACATGGAAAACATTCCGGGCGCCTATGTCCGGTTCGGGAGTCAGGTCCCGGGCAAGGAAGGCTTTCCCGCGCACTCCAGCAAATTCGATTTCGACGAAGAGGCCTTGGCCGTCGGTGCGGCCTATTACCAGGCGATTGCGAAGATCGCCGGCCAGCGACTCAGCGAGCAAACACCCCGTTCCTGACCACGCGCACAGGGCTGTCATGATTCGGATCAGAGAAGCCCGCGAAGAAGATGTCGGCCAGATCCGCGAGATCTTTCTCGCCGTGTACGGCGCCGACTATCCCCATCATGAGGTCTACGACGAACTCTGGTTGAAGCGCTCCGTCTTCACCGACGACGCGCTCATTCTCGTCGCCGAAGAGAGCGACACCGGCCGGGTCATCGGCACGGCCTCCGTGCTCTTCGACTTCGGAGCCCATTCCGATCTCGTCGGAGAGTTCGGCCGGCTCGCCGTCCATCCGGACTATCGCCGGTTACAGATCGGCAAGCTGCTCATGGACAAGCGGCTCGAAGCCATTCAGAACCGCTTGCACGTCGGCCTGGTCGTCGCGCGCACCGTGCATCCCTATGCCCAGCGGATCAGCCTCGCGCAGGGGTTCATCCCCACCGGCTTTCTGCCGCTGAAGCATTTCTTCCGCCACCGCGAGAGCTTCGCATTGCTGGCCCGGTATTTCGGCGACGCGTTGGCCTTGCGCCGCAACAATCCGCGGATCATTCCCGAGGCCTATGCCTTAGCCAATCTCGTGATGAGCCAGCCGCCGCTCACGCCGGATTTCATCGTCGACGAAGATTCCGCACCGTACCCCACCGGGGGAGACTACACCATCGAACAGCTGCAGGCCGAAGGCTATCCGGCCTTGCTGCGCATCGAGCGGGGGCGGGTACGCAACCGGGAAATCTTCGGCCCTATGCGGCTGGATTATGGATTCTTCAAACTTCAGGCGCGGCAAACCAGTTACTTTCTGGCCCGGTCCGGCGGCCACATCGTCGGGGCTGCCGGCTACACGATGGATCCGGTCGAGCACACCGTCCGCGTGTTCGAGCTGATCGCCCTGGCCGACGATGTCGTGCGATTTCTTCTCGTTGAATTAGAGCGGAAGTGTCGGGAGGAGATGGGGATTGAATACATCGAGATCGACGTCAGCGCCTATGCCCCCCGGATGCAGCGCACGCTATTGGAGCTGAACTTTCTTCCTGTCGCCTATGTGCCGGCCATGGTCTTCTATCACGTGGAGCGGCTCGACATCGTGAAGATGGTGCGGCTGAACAAGCTGCAAGATCTCGGGCCGCTCGCGCTGACAGAACCGGTGCAGGCCGTCGCCGACGTCGTGATGCGCGGCTTTTCCACCCGTGTCATTGCACCGCGCATGGCGCAAGCGATCAAGGAGATCCCGCTGTTTCATGGGATGAACACCGAACAGGCGACCAGGCTCGCCGGGGCCTGCACGGTGCGGGAAGTGGGGGCTGGCGAGCGCCTCTTCGTCGAGCACGATCCGGCCGACCGTCTCTACATCGTGCTGCAGGGGCAAGTCGCCATCAGCTGCGGAACCCCTCCGGTCGCGATCGGTGCCGTCCGCACCGGGGAAACTTGCGGCGAAGTCTCGCTCCTCTCGGCCAGGCCCCACTCCGCCACGGCAACGGCCGAGGGTCACGTGGATGTGGCCGAACTGCTCCAGCGTGATCTGGCGGATCTCATTCGCCGCCGCCCCGACATCGGCGTCATCATCTACCGTAACCTGGCGGTCGGGCTTGGCGACAAGCTCCTGCGCTCCGGCAATTTACGGCGAGACCAAGGGCTGGCCGAGTCGGAAGTGCTCCACCTCGCATCCGAAGCCGCCCCAGCCAAGAACTAGCAGAATGCTGAAAAAGTCCGCCAGCGGCCACAGACCGTACCGCATGAAGCGCGAAGACTGGCTGGTCTCTCTTGTTTATTTGGTCCTTGAGTTCTAACTCCAAGTGCAACACGACAGGCCCTGATGGGCTAAGGTGTTGCCATGTCAAAGAAATCCTATCGACACATGAGTGCGGAAGACCGTGAGACCGTGAGCCTGGGCCTGGCCCATGGCCATTCGCTGCG
>JANYBU010000002.1 GCA_025360665.1 Nitrospira sp. | reverse complement strand
TCCTGCTGGCGAAGCGCATTCATATAGGACACCAACACGATGCCGTTCAACACGGCCACGCCGAAGAGATTGATGAATCCGATCGAGGCCGGCACGCTCAGGTATTCCCCCGTCACCCATAAGGCGACAATTCCGCCGATGAGCGCAAACGGAAGATTGAGAATGATCAATGCAGCCTGCTTGATCGAGGAGAACGACGAGAACAGGAGCAAGAAGATCACGACAATGGTGAGCGGAACAATGATCTGGATGCGGCCCATCGCCCTCTGCATACTCTCGAACGATCCGCCCCAGACGATCGTGTACCCGTCCGGGAGCCGGACCTCCCGGGCGATCCGCTGCTGCGCTTCATCCACAATACTCCCGATGTCCCGTCCGTGTGTATTGAAGCTGACAGGCAGGTACCGCTGGAGTTGATCGCGGTTGATGCGCCCCGGTCCCTCGTGCATCCTGATAGTGCCGAGATCGCTGAGTGGAATGAAGGCCCCACTGCCTGCCGTGAGTCGAATGTTCCCGATGGTCTCGATGCTGTTCCGATGCTGTTCCGGAAACCGCACGACCAAACTGAACCGCCGATTCTCTTCGTACACCCGGGTCGCGGCTTCTCCTCCGATTGCGATCGCGATGACCTCGCGCACATCCGAGACGTTGATGCCGTGTCGGGCGATCTTGCTCCGATCGATATCGATCGTGATGTACGGCTGGCCGAAGAGTTGCTCCACCTTCAGATCCTTGACGCCCCGAATCGTGCCGAGGACGCCGGCGATCTCATCCGCCGTGTGCCGCAGCGCCTCCAGGTCTGGCCCGAAGAGCTTGACGGTCGCCTCCGTGCGCACCCCCGAAATCAACTCGTCCACCCGTTGCTGGATCGGCTGACTGAGCAGAAAGCTGGCGCCTGGCACCCGTGCCAGCCGCTCGCGGATTCGCTCTTTCAACTCCGGCATGGTAGAGGCTGTCGTCCACGTCTGCATCGGATGCAAGGCTACGACGGGATCGCTTTCGTTCGGCTCTTGCGGGTCGTTGCCCAATTCCGTGCGCCCGATCTTGGACACCACCATCTTCACTTCGGGAAACTCCAGCACCGCTTGCTGCATTTCGCGTTCGATCTTGATCGATTGCTCTAAAGAAATGCTCGGCAAGCGGATCGTTTGGGGGGCCAGCGTGCCCTCATTCAGAATAGGGACAAACTCCGACCCCAAAAAAGGAAAGAGCGCAATACTTCCTGCCAGCGCGAGTACGGTGGCTGTCAGTATCACTGTCCGATGCCCTAACGCCCAGCGCAGCACAGGAAGATAGACGCGCTTGGCCCAGCGGAGCACCAAGGGATCGGGGTCGTTGTGCCCTGCCCGCAGAGTCAGATTACACAAGACCGGCGACAGCGTGACCGACAGAATGAGCGAAACCAACAGGGCAATCATGATGGTATAGGCCATCGGCTTGAACATTTTGCCTTCCATGCCCTGGAAGGAGAGGATAGGCATAAAAACGATGATGATGATCAGAATGCCGAAGACCACGGGGCGGGCGACCTCCCGAGCGGCATTGAGGATGAGGGCCTGTCGAGGCAGGCCCTGGTGACGGGGATCCGACAGCTGCCGGTGGATGTTTTCCACCACCACCACAGAGGCGTCGACCATCATGCCGATGGCGATGGCCAGGCCGCCCAAGGACATCAGATTGGCAGTGAGACCGAACTGATCCATCACGAAGAACGTCACGAGCGGCGTCACGATGAGCGTCGCCGCCACGATCAAGGCGCTCCGGGTATCGCCCAGGAACACGAACAGCACGATCACCACCAAGAGAATACCCTCGCCCAGCGCCTTATAGACGGTCGTCAACGCGGCGGAGATTAATTCGATACGATCATAAAAGGGAACGATCCGCCATCCTGCCGGCAGCAGCCCCTTGTCCTGTATCTCGGAGATCTTGCCCTTGATGCCCTCCACGACATCGCGGGCGTTTGCGCCGCGCAGCATGAGCACGATCCCTGCCACCACCTCGCGCTCACCGTTCAGGACGGCGGCGCCATGACGAATGGCATGGCCGATCTGTACTTGGGCGACGTTATGGATGTGCACGGGAGTGCCGCCCGCTTCCTTGACGACGATGTCCTCGATGTCGCTCAGCCTCCGGATCATCCCCACGCCGCGGACAATGTACTTTTCGGCATGTGTCTCCAGCACGTTGCCTGCGGCATTCGCGTTGTTGTTCGCCACAGCGGCAAACACCTCGCTCAGCGAGAGATCGTATTTGCGCAACAGTTCAGGATCAACGAGCACCTGGTACTGTTTGACATACCCGCCGAGCGAGTTGACGTCGATGACTCCAGGGACGCCCTTGAGCAACGGCCGGATGACCCAGTCCTCCACAGTTCGCTGCTCGATCAATTCGCGTTCCACCGCAGCGGCGTCCAGACCGGCATGCGGAGGGCCTTCCAGGTAGTACTGATACACCTCTCCCAGTCCGGTGCTGTTCGGCGTCATCATCGGTTCAGACCCGGGAGGTAAGTCCTCCCGCACTTCGATCAACCGCTCGAGTACGAGTTGGCGGGCAAGGTTGACGTCCATCTGATCGTCGAACACCACCGTAACCAACGACAACCCTACTTTGGTGAGCGAGCGTAGTTCCGTCAGATGCGGAACCCCAGTGACTTGTTGCTCGATGGGAAACGTCACCAGTCGTTCGACTTCTTCAGGGGACAAGCCGGGCGCTTTCGTGACGATTTGCACGATCACACTTGTGACATCGGGAAACGCATCGATCGGAATCGTGCGGAAGGAATAGAGCCCCACAAGGGTAAGGAGACCGGCGAACGTGAGGATCAGTAAGGGCCGACGCAGAGAAAACTCAAGGAGTTTGTCGACCATGCTTAGTCTTTGGGCTTCAACAGCTCGGATTTCAAGATAAAGGCGCCTTCACTGACAACCACTTCCCCTTCACGAACCCCTTCGAGGACCTCGGCGAAGGTCCCGTTCTTGTTGCCCAATCTGATCGTCCGCGCTTCGAAAACGCCGGTTTCCTGCTGCACAAACACGAAGCTGCGATCCCGATCATGCTGAACGGCTGCTTCGGGAACGACCAGGACATCCGTGGCAGGTTCGGACGAGACGCGGATCGTTGCGAACATTTCCGGCTTCAGACGACCGGTGGGATTCGCCAAGGTGAGGCGCACTTGCATGGTCCGCGTAGCGGTGTCTAAGACGTCGCCGACATACGAGACGATCCCCTGGAACACTTCGTCAGGATACGCGGCCACACGGACCTCGACCGGCTGATTCGGAACGGCTGTCGCACGCTGCACATAAGAAATATCTTTTTCCGCTACATTGCCCATCACCCAGACCGTCGAGAGATCGGCAACCACAAACAGTTTCTGGGTGGTTTCGACCACCTCGCCTCTGGTGAGATTCCGCACGATCACCCGGCCGGCAAAGGGCGCCACAATGGGAACATGCGAGCGGATCGTTTGGGTCCGCTCCAGGGATCTGGTCTCCTTGTCGTTCATGCCTAACAACCGGAGTCCTTCGCGCGCCTCCTGAGCCTCGGCACGGATACTGATCATCTCTCCTTCGCGGCGCTGTGCTTCCGCCTGGCCAATGACTTTCTCTTGGAAAAGAAACTGCGCCCGCTGATAGGCCTGCTCCGCCACGTGTCGTCGTGCGCGGGCCTTTAGATAGGCAGACTGGGCGAGTCCGAGATCACCGCTATGGAGCACCGCCAACAGCTGATTGGGCTCGACCATCTGTCCCAAATCGGCATACACCTCGGCCACCCGCCCACGCACGAGGGTCGTAATATTCGCCAACGCGTTTTCGTTCGGCCGTATGACACCGGGAAAGGTACGGTAGGTACGAAATGCCGTTCGTCCGAGCGGCTCCACCGTCACACCGGACCGAGTGAGTTCTTCTGGCGGGAGCCGAACAAGACGCGCCTCGTCCGGCGAACGTATCGCCTTGTTCCCCTCCGCCGGGGTCGGTGCACGGTCACAGCCCGTAAAGGACGCCAACAACAGCATGCCGAAGAAGACCCTGCATGTCGCACTCGGACGGCTTCGCGGGCGCGCATGACGCTCGCATCGACTCGTACATCGGCCAGGAGAAATGACCATGCCTCTCATCTCTTCTTTTCGCAATTAGAGTGGACCGCCCAGGGCTCGTTCAAACCGCGTGAGCGCCAGGGAGAGTTCGAAGCGCGCCAGATTGTAATCCACCGTGATCTGGCGTTGGACCCGTTGGGCATCAAGGACATCCAGGAGGCTGGAGGCGCCCTGGCGGAAGCTTAATTGGGCGATGCGAAGCGCTTCTTGCGCTTGCTTCAAGAGCCCTTCCTCATACACGAGAATCTGTTCTTGCGCCGTCTCCGCTTCTCGAGCATGTTGATTGATGGCACGGCCGAGGTCATTCCTGACACGAATCAGCTCTGCCTCTTCTTTTCGTTGAGTACCGAGCGCCGTCGCAATGTGCCCTTGCTGCCGATACCATAAGGGCGTCGGCAGACTCACGCCCGCCACCACCGCCTCGCGGCCTGCCTCTCTGGCATACCCGCCAAACAGGGTCACGTTCGGTACGCGGGCCTGCCGCTCCTTGGCGACGGTAAATTCAGCCTGCTCCACCAGGTTTCCCTGGCGCTTGAGGATGGGATGTTGAGACAGATCCCTCGCCGCCATTTGCTCCGGGTCCAGACGATCCCGTAGTGACCGGAAATCTCCTTGCACCTTGTACCGAGGCCCCAAGGCCCCCGCCGTCAAGGTGTCCAATCCGACGAGTTTCACGCGCACGGCATTCTTGGCTTTCGTCATCTCTTGCTTGGCTTTGAGTACCTCCACATCCGCCTTCACCGCTTCGAATTGAGGGCCTTCGCCGGATCGGACGCGGGCTTTTACAATGCGCGCCACTTCCTGAACAATCTCCAAATTCTGCTGAAGAAGGTCTACCGTCCGTTCCGCCAGCAGCAATTCGTAGAATGCCTGCTTCACCTCCGCAATGAGATTGAGCTTGGTTTCTTCGAGGCCGACCGTCGCGCCGGCCAGACCGGCGGCTGCCGCATCCTGCCGAGCCGCCCGCATGCCCGGCCATTCCACTGTCTGATGCACCGTCACACCACGCTCCATCAAACGCGTCCCGTTGCTGGGGTCTCGGATCGCGGCATCCGCCGTCTGGACGCCTATCGTGGGGTTGGGATAGGCGCCGGCTTCGGTCCGCCTGCCCTCATTCTGTTCGATCATACTCTGGGCGCCCGCGATCGTCGGGTTCCGTTCCAGCGCCAAGTCGATAATGCGGTCGAGGTCGAACGTACGCGTCTCTTCTTTCACCTGGGCGAAGGACAGCATCAGCGTCCCACTCGTCCCCGTCGCCATCACGATCATCAATACGACACAATTCCAAAGCCGAGCCGGCATGTGCTGCCTCCTTTGGAGTCACGATTAGGCTGTTCGATCGAGATCAAAGACGAAACAGACCGTCGACGCTTCGCTAACTGCGTGCGGTCGGAGGATGAATCAATCGGGAGATCAAAAGGGTGAACGGAGGAATCTCGTTCATCAAGGCATGAGAGCGGCCTGATCTGCAATCCGACACACTCACTCGAGAAGCGACGCAGTCGTCCGGCGTGTCTTGCGACGAATCGTCCTCGGAATCGGTCGCCGCCCCGGTGTCACTGAAATCCCCGGCCTGTTCAACCCCAGTATCGACAGACCACCTGATCTGCGCGACCGGAAATATGGTGCATAGAAGCAGCGCGAAGACGAGGAAGGAGAACAATGAGCGGATCGTTGCCACAACACCTTCTATCAATAAGAGCTTGTCGATAAGTTCGTTGAAATGTTCTGAGCAGCTCCCATGGCGGTTGTGGCGCAATTAAAACATTCAACGCCATAATACGCCTCTCTCCGCCTCGGTTACAAGAATAACCGTTAGCCCGCATTATTCATGACGGTTCATCACGAAAGCCCGTGAGAACGGGCTGGTTACTCAGGTCTGTTTGGTTTGTCTCGTTTGTTTGGTTGAAAAAAGCCAACTCGATGAACTAAACAAACCAGATAGACCAGATGAACCAGACAGACGCTTCACGCGCAAGCGCTCCGGTGGTTCTCGCTCTGTCATCGAACGACAAGCACGGAACAGTTCGCGTGCTGGACCACCCGCGTCGACACGCTACCGAGGAGGAACCGGGCAATGGCGCCCAGCCCTTTGGCCCCCATCACGATCAGATCGGCACGGTGTTTGGAGGCCACCTTCATGATCACTTCAGCAGGCTTCCCAAGCTGACAGACAGCCTCGGCCGTAAATCCCGCCTGGATCAGCTTCTGCACGCTCTGTTCGATTAATTTGTAGCCTGCTTCCTTCAGCTCCGGGTATTTGAGGAACGGCATCACATGGATCACGCTCACGTGAATCGGCACCAGCCCGCCCTTATCCGTCGAACGATCCGGCTGAAACTTGGTCAGCACAAACTCAAGCGCTTTGGCCGATGCGTCCGATCCATCGGTCGCCAAGGTGATCCGCCGCAACGGTACCGCCTCGTCCTTGACGACAAGCACGGGGCAGGTCGCATGATGGATGAGATTCGTCGACACGCTGCCGAGCATGAAGCGGTCGAGGGCGTCGAGGCCTTTACTGCCCACCACCAGGAGCCCGTCCCGTTTGGGCGCGCGTTTCAAGATTACCGGTGCGATCGCCCCTTGCTCCTTGCGGACTGTGCCCTTGAGCTTCAGCGCAGCCAACTGCTGTGTGGCCTCCTTGAGGGTTTTGGCCAAGCGCGCTTCCATGCGCTGTATTTCTTCCTGAATGTACCGCTCGCTGCCGGCCATCACCGGCTGCCATAGAAACGGCGCGCGGAGCGCGCTGAGATCCAGCACATGCACCGCCGTCACCTTTACCGGCTCGACGAACGGCAGCTTGGCCACCCAGTTCAGCCCCCATCGCCCATACTTCGATCCATCCATCGCCACAAGCACATTCATGTCGCGCCTCCTTTCGTTTGCCAGGACTATTTATGAATACCTAGAGAGCCGCGCAGCGGCCCAGTGCCACCGGATCCTTGAAGTCCTCGTCGGACAGTCGAATCATGTACTGGCGCGCAATCTGGTACGACTGCGCCGTGATATCCACCATCCGCTCTTTCGCCCGGCCGCTGACGGGATCCACCATCTGCGTGAACGGAATCGGCGTAAATCGCCCATTTTGAATCGACACCATGGCCGCCGTGCCTCCATCGAGAAGACACTGCGCTGCACAATCGCCCAGATCGCGGGTGTATTCCATATCGAGGGGCCGCAATACTATCTCACCACGAGCACCGAGCAGGAACTGTGCTGCACCACCCGGGTCGACACGCTCCCGAGGAGGAACCGGTCAATGGCGCCCAGCCCTTTGGCCCCCATCACGATCAAATCGGCATGGTGCTTGGAGGCCAGCTTCATGATCTTCTCGGCACGGTTTCCAAGCTGATACACGAGCTCGGCCGTAAATCCCGCCTGGATCAGCTTCCGCACGCTCTGTTCGATTAATTTGTGGTTTGCCTCACTCAACCCCGGATGCTTGTTCCACGGCATCGCCAAATTGATCGTGATGGGGGCCAAAGGGCTGAACGGCATCACATGGACCACGCTCACGTGAATCGGCACGCGCCCGCCCTCACCGTTCGAACGATCCGGCTGAAACTTGGTCAGCACAAACTCAAGTGCTTCGGCCGATGCGGACGACCCATCGGTCGCCAAGGTGATCCGCCGCAACGGTACCGCCTCGTTCTTGACCACGAGCACAGGACAGGTCGCATGATGGATGAGCTTCGTCGACACGCTGCCGAGCATGAACCGGTCGAGGGCGTCGAGGCCTTTACTGCCCACCACCAGGAGCCCGTCCCGTTTCGGTGCGCGTTTCAAGATCACCAGTGTGGCCGCCCCCTCCTCCTTGCGGGCCGTGCCCTTGAGCTTCAGCGCCGCCAACTGCTGTGTGGCCTCCTTGAGGATTTTTTCGGAGCGCACTCCTCTGCGCTGAATCTCCGGCTGCGATATAAACGGCGCGCTCCGCGAGCCGATATTGAGCACATGCAGCGCCGTTACCTTTACCGGCTCCACGAACGGCAGCTTGGCCACCCAGTTCAGCCCCCATCGCCCATACTTCGATCCATCCATCGCCACAAGCACATTCATGTTGCGCATCCTTTTGTTTGAGTTCCCCTCACGTTCGACCCGACAGGCTGAAACCGGCTGTGAAATGCCTCCGGCGACAGCCCCGTGAGGGCCGCGCAGCGGCCCAGTGCCACCGAATCCTTGAAGTCCTCGTCGGACAGTCGAATCATGTACTGGCGCGCAATCTGGTACGACTGCGCCGTGATATCCACCATCCGCACTTTCGCCCGGCCGCTGGCGGGATCCACCATCTGCGTGAACGGAATCGGGGTAAATCGGCCATTTTGAATCGATACCATGGCCGCCGTGCCTCCATCGAGAAGAAACTGCGCCGCACAATAGCCAAGATCGCGGGTGTATTCCATATCGAACGGAATCGGGTCCGCACAGCGTAATTCATAAC
>JANYBU010000422.1 GCA_025360665.1 Nitrospira sp. | reverse complement strand
CCACCCAGCTCCGTATCGAGAGTGTGCGGGCGACCACCGAAGCAGGGAGCGGCCACCCCTCCAGTTGCTGTTCGGCCGCCGATATTGTCGCAGCGCTCTTTTTCTCAGTGATGCGCTATGACCCGAAGAATCCCAAAGCTCATAACAGCGATCGTTTCGTCCTCTCAAAAGGCCATGCTGCCCCCCTGCTCTATGCCGCTTGGGCCGAAGCCGGTCTCTTTCCCAAGAGCGAACTTCTCAAGCTTCGAACGCTGACGTCCGATCTCGAAGGCCACCCGACTCCCCGCTTGTCGTTTGTCGATATGGCAACGGGTTCGTTGGGGCAAGGCCTTCCAGTCGGCATCGGCATCGCCCTTAATGCAAAATTCGTCGACAAACTGGATCACAGAACCTACGTCTTGATGGGCGATGGAGAATCAGTCGAGGGATCCGTATGGGAGGCGGCTGAAGTCGCACGCCATCATGGCTTGGATAACCTCTGTGCCATTGTCGATGTGAATCGACTCGGTCAGAGCGATCCCACCATGCTGCAACACGACATGGAGGGTTATCGCTCCCGGTGGGCCGGCTTTGGCTGGCAGGCGCTGGTGGTTGACGGACACGATCTTTCAGCTCTGCTTGCGGCATTCGATACCGCTGCCGGCACCAAAAGCAGACCGACGGTTCTTCTTGCCAAAACGTTTAAGGGCAAGGGCATCTCCTTCATGGAAAACCATCCTGGCTGGCACGGGAAACCGGTCCCCAAAGGCGAAGAAACCCAGAAGGCGATCGATGAGTTGACCAAGCAGTTGAAACCGAGCAGTACCGCCATCTCATTTAAGAAACTATCGACGCCAGCTCAGGGCCCCTCGTCTATCAGTCCCCTTCCACCTTCGCCCTACAAAGTAGGCGACACTGCCGCCACGCGCGAAGCCTTCGGCAACGCACTTGAGACACTGGGCGCGGTCAATCCGCTGGTCGTGGCACTGGATGCCGACGTGAAAAATTCGACCTATACCGATAAGTTCGGCAAGAAGTTTCCCAATCGATTCTTTGAAAGTTTTATCGCGGAGCAAAACATGCTTGGGGCCGCAGCGGGTTTAGCTGCCTGCGGGAAAATTCCGTTCGTTGCTACGTTTGCCGCGTTCTTTACGCGAGCCTACGATTTCATCCGCATGGCTGCCATCAGCGGCTCGAACATCAAACTTGTCGGCACACACGTCGGCGTGAGCATTGGAGAAGACGGTCCTTCGCAAATGGGCTTGGAAGATATCGCGATGATGGCAGCGCAACCGGGCGTGACCGTGTTGTATCCGTCCGATGCAACCTGTACGTATCGGCTCGTCGAAATGGCTGCGACGCACAAAGGGATGGTCTACATTCGGGCCGGTCGCCCAAAGTCTCTGGTTCTGTACGGGCCCGATGAAACGTTCCAGATCGGTGGATCGAAAGTCATTCGCCAAAGCGCGTCGGATGTCCTCACAATCGTCGCAGCAGGCGTCACGCTCTTCGAGGCTCTGAAGGCCTACGATACATTGAAAGCTGCCGGCGTCTCCGTGCGGATCGTCGATCTCTATAGCATCGTCCCCATCGACCGCACGACGTTGCTGGATAGCGCCAGGGCCACGCAGGGGCGCATCCTCACCGTTGAAGATCATTATGCACACGGCGGCCTCGGGGATGCGGTGCTTAGCGCGGTCGGACCCGAAGGCTTCAAGGTGCATAAGCTCGCCGTTCGCACGATCCCGCACAGCGGGAAGCCGGACGAACTCGTCGACCACTTTGGCATCGGAGCACGGTCGATTGTCGAAGCAGCCAAACAAATAACAAAATAAGCCCTCCCGCATCGCCCTTCCTCATGAATTGTGGGGTATTCCTCTCCTGAACACTCTGTCAGGACCGGCACGACAACGCATGCGTCAGGAACTGACCGAAACCCATTACGGCAAAAACGACTACATCTTCCGCGAAGGCGATCCCACCGAGCATTTCCATATCGCGAAGGAAGGGACCGTGAAGTGCGTGACCTCCGCGCCGGAGGGAAGGAGTGCACGCTGAAGATGCTGATGCCGGGTGGGGTCTTCTGTTGCGACGCGGCGGCGTTCGATGGAACCTCGCATCCAGGCTCGGCCCAACCGATGGAGATGTCAGCATCCTGCGAATGGACTAAGAGAGCCTATTCCGAGATGCTGCGACGGAACCCAGAGGCCGCTCTTGAAGTGATCTAATATCCAGGCAATCGATTGAAGGAAGTCCAGGAGAAAGCCAAAAATCTGGCGCTCGACCGTGCCGATCAACCGCTCGCCTCGCTGTTCCTTTACCTCGCAACCCGCAATGGAATCAAGAATCCGAACGGAATTCGTCTGACAATTCGGATGTCCAAGCAAGCTATGGCCACCTATGAGAGCGTGGGGCAGGCCGTCACCAAGTTGGGCGATTTATTCCGGTTTTACAACGATGAACGGCGTCACCAAACCCTAGCGTATCGAACACCGGCGGAAGTCTGCAAGTCCGCGTACACGGATGGGAAAACACAGCCTCCATGGCGTGGCGGCTTTACTTAAATTCTAGCTTTTTCTGCCTTGACAATGGGGTACACGTAAGGCATTCTGGCAGTCATCGACTTTGGAGGGACGGTATGCGCTGCAAGCATCGTCTTGCAGCTGTGTCCGCATGGGCATGAAATCCTCGTATGCGGGCAGGGGTATCACCAATACAAAATTCGATGCGCTGGTCGGCGATCTGCTCACGACTCTGAACAAGTACAAGGTCGGCGAGTGCGAACAATCCATGTTGTGATCGGTGCTGTGCCCCATGAGGCAAGACATCGTCGAGAGACGATACTCACCATCAGGAAAAGGAGGTGCGAATGACGATGAGGAAGGTCGGGATGTCGGTCGTATTGATGGCATCTGCCCTGATTCTTTCAGGCGGGATGGCTTACTCTGAGGAACCAGTGCCATTGCCTCAAGTTCCGGCCGATTATGCCGGCAAACATATGCCGGCTGGAGGGTGGACGGATCCTAAGGCCATTGAGGAGGGAGCGAAGATTTACACCGGCGAGGCCAACCCGCTAGTCAACTGCGCCAGCTGCCACGGCAAGGACGGTCAACCGGTGAAGAAGGGGGCGCGGGATCTTCGTGACCCGAAAAACACCACCCGTTTCTCGGACAGCTTCTGGTTCTGGCGCGTGTCGGAAGGTATCCCAAAGACGAAGATGAAAGCCTGGAAACAGTTCCTCTCGGAAGAGCAGATCTGGCAGGTGATGGCGTACGAGCACCAGTTCTCGCACGGGAACAAACCAGCCGAGCACACGGATTACAAACCCTAAACAGGAGGCAAATCCGAATGCCATGACTAGGGCTAAAATCATTCGAGACGTACCAAGTAGCTGAGAGAAGAAATCGTCAGAGTAATCCACAATCAAAGGAGACTGCGATGCCTATTAGTTTTTCACGTAACGTACGTAATGCCGGATTGATCAGCGCATTTGTCATAGCTCCGTGTCTGGCCATCGCGCCAGGAGCGGCCTCGGCGATGGAGACCATCAAAGCCGTAGTGACGACCGCGCCCAATGTTCCCCCTCCGATCACACGAAAAGAGGCGGCCAACGTGATGGTCGAACTTGAAGCGACCGAGTTCGTCGGTAAACTGAGCGACGATAACAATTATAAGTTCTGGGGTTTTAATGGCACCGTCCCAGGGCCCATGGTCCGAGTGATGGTGGGGGATATGGTTGAGGTCCATTTGAAGAACCGCGCGGACAGCAAAGAAAGTCACAATATTGACTTTCATGCAGTCACGGGACCGGGTGGTGGGGCCGCGATGCTCAATACCGAGCCAGGGCAGGAAAGCAAGTTACGGTTTAAGGCCCTCAATCCTGGCCTCTTTGTCTATCACTGCGCCACCGCGTCTCCATCCATTCCTGAACACATTTCGAATGGCATGTACGGCGTGATCTTGGTGGAGCCAGTTGGTGGGCTGAAGCATATAGACAAAGAATTTTATATGATGCAGAGCGAGTTTTACACCAAAGATGGTAAGAAGGGCGAGACCTTAGAGTTTTCGTTCGAAAACGGGTTAATCGAGCACCCCTCCCACGTAGTGTATAACGGCAATGCGCACTCGCTTGTCAAAAATCCTCTTAAAGCCAAAGTCGGAGACAACGTTCGAATTTTCTTTGCCAACGCTGGACCGAACCATGTCGCGTCATGGCACATCATCGGCGAGATCTTCGACAAGGTCTGGACAGAGGGTTCCTTGACAACGGCTCCATTGGAGAACGTCCAAACCACCCTGGTGCCTGCGGCTGGCTCTGCCATGGTAGAGTTTAAAGTCGAAGTGCCTGGAACCTATCTTTCGGTTGACCACTCGATCTTCCGCATCGCAAAAGGCGCCGTTGGCCTGCTGAAGGTAGAAGGTCCAGAACAACCGGAAATCTACAAAGGCCTGAAGTAATCGGCAGATAGGCTAAAGGATGATTGCAAAACGCAGTGCCGCAATGCCAGTGGCGCTCAGGGCGTCAGGGTCGTAAGAGTCGCGGCGAAGCAACGCAATCTACGGGGAGGGAGAGGCGTGCCTCTCCCTCCCCGTCGTAGTGTAGGTAGAAGAGATCAGAGACCTCGTGATCCAGCTTGGGTCAGGGGTGGTGCATCGGCGCTGGGCTGGAAGAAGCCATGCACAAGAACTTTCTCGGCATCAAGGGACTGACCGTATACATTCTGCCCCATTGGCTCCTATAGGCAGACCTCACCGGAACAAAATTCCAGCACTACACGATGATTTCGGGAGCTCGTCTGAAGCCCTCGGCGGCGTTGGACAATCATGACGGCGAACGCTGTTCGACTCGACGCTAACGGTCATCGGCACGCGTCATGAACCGCACTACTGTTTGCCGAAATACTCTTGCCGACTGACGGTCACGTCGGTGACGAACATCACGCCGGAATGGCGTTCGAAGAGCGGCCGAAGCCCTGCCAGGATGGGCTCCACTTTTTCTTCCGGGACGACGGTCATGATCATCTCAAGACTTTCCTGTTCGCTGAACATGAAGTGCGCTTCACGTACGCCGTGATGGCCCTTTCCCGACACATTGCCGATGATCGTGTAGCCGGTCGCATTGACCCGGTCCAGCAACTCTGTCACAAACGCCCGGTGCTCCCCCGCCACGATCACACGTATTTCTTTCATCGGATGCAACATCAACGCGCCCACAGTTGAACTCCTTTCTTGGTAAGTTGTCCTAGCATGCCTCCGCTATCCGGAGCCGGCTTGCTCGTCGATTCTGGCCCATTCCCCCGTCGGTCGATAACGATACAGCACACCTTCCTCCGGTTCCAGTGCGACGAGGTGGACCCACTCGTTATGATAAAAATGTTGCAACATTTCATGACGTGCAATCAGCTTCTCGAGCTGCTCCAGAGGCGCTTCGACGATGGTGAGCAGCCGCATAGGCTCATGATATGG
The DNA here is from genome assembly GCA_025360665.1 of Nitrospira sp. GTDB lineage: Bacteria > Nitrospirota > Nitrospiria > Nitrospirales > Nitrospiraceae > Palsa-1315. Next base: position 8,959 of record JANYBU010000422.1, on the reverse strand, counting down.
TACGTCCCCGTTCATCACGGTTTGCCAGGCAAGTCCGAGCCGGAGATCGCTCCACGGCCCGGACATGATGCCGATGCGCCCCACGACATTATGGTAAATCTTGCTGCCTCCTCCATAGACCTCGTTGTCCACCGCTGAAAAATAATGTTCCATGTTGATCCATTGCGCCACCACTTGCGGGGCGGTCAACAAGACTTCGAGCAATCGATTACTCGAGTCTTCTCGAAAATCATACGAATGCAAAAAGACGCGCCCTTCCAGATCGAGCGCCTTCGTGAGATCCCGTCTGCCGACGATGAAAGCCGTATTGCCTGACAGGCCCCATTCCGGTCTTACTTGGCTCCATTCCACGCTCCGCTGGCGCACATGCGACGCAGCTTTGTGCGCCGGCAGGGTCGTCGCGATGTCGGGGAGACGGGTGCAACGTTCTTGGCTCGTCAGTCTGGCGGCTTCTTTCAGGTCTTCGAGCAGCCGGGTGATATCCGCGCGATGGGTCGGCGGCGCATCTTCCAAGTCGAACAGTTGCACGTCATCGGTTGTGGTATCGACCTGGCCGCCGAGAAAGTGGGTGTCCGAAGGAATCTCGAGGCCATTCTTTGCCAATCGCTCGCGCACCTTGAGATTGTTGGCCATCATGGCGAGGACGCGGGCGTTCGGTTTACCTTCTTGACCTCCGCAAGCCCCGCAATCCAACGCGGATTCGAACGGATTATTCTCCGAGGTACTCCCGTGGGCGCAGAACAGGACGAGCCGCGCAAAATGTTTCGTCAATCCCATCATGCGCAAGGCCGTGTCCACTGTGAGAATCTGTTCCTCCAGGGTGAAGCCGGTCCGCGTGATCCGCTCCTTCTGCCTGGAAGCCGAGCGCTGATTGATCTCGTAGCACTGCCGCAAGGCGTCCACGACCGTGCTCAGGGCTTCTGTCGAGAGCCTTGCTGTCGTGGCTGCCTTCATCAAAGCGGGGTCCGCCTCACCTTCCCCGCTCAAGGCCCAATGTCGCAAGCCTTCAACTAGCTCCGGCGTGATCCGCGAGCTGCGCAAGCCGGTTCGCTCCTGCAGCGCCTTCCGCACGGTAGTCTGTTGCTCCGCCGCCAGCATTTCTAAAGCTTCGGCCGGTGCCAGTTTGTCAACGGTGAGAGTCGTGGCGATCGGCGGGAGGAAGATTCGCCGTAACAAGGCAGTCCAGCGATGGTACAAGGAAGGCAGTAAGGTCTTCCCGATGATCGGGAGCCCGTAAAACCATCCTAACGACTCGACCATGACATAGGGCGTAACGACGTTCTCTTTCAAGTCGTGCAGGAGGGTATGGCCAGCATGGACCATTTTTGTTCGGGACTGGTGCTTCGACACGACGTGAGCCAGATAGCTGCGGGGAATTTCGCGCACCTCGTTTTTTGCGCGCATGATGACCGGGAACTGTTCGGTGTCATGCTCCTTACCCCAGGCCCGATAGCGGATAAAGACGGCAAAGAATCCGGCAAAACCGTAGGTCTCGTTCGCCCCGATGGATTCGAGATGACGCCGGAACGGTTCGGAGCGCACGTCAATGCAGAAGACCGATTGAGAGTGAGGGCGAGCGAATGCCTGATTGTCTGATAGAGCCGGTGTCGCCGACGTGCCTCGCGCCCGAACGAGCTTTCCGAGGAGTTGGTCCTGATAACCTGTCTCGAAGGCTTTGAGCCAAACCGGGCCATGGTCCGACTCAGGAAAAGCCTCCATCCAATCGACGAGCTGTTTGAGATCAGTGGGCGAACTGTCCAGCAGAGCAGCCGGATCGATTTTCAGCGCCAAGGCGAGTCCGCGCAATCGTTTGGCCGTACCCTGCCAAGCGACCCGGTCCTGGCGGGGAACGACGTCTGTCCTGTAGCGGTCGATCAACCCTTCCCATCCGTTTACCTTTTGATGACGCAAGCGATCGACTTCCTCCGCATACGCGGCCGGTAGACGACCAGCGACCCGTTCCCTTCTCAGAAAGTACTCGCTTGTATGGCGCTGCATATAGGCCGTGATCGCCTGGTACTGTCCGTCGATGCCCAGTTCCTCGTGGCAGGCTTTCTGAACTAACTCGCGGACATACCAGAGACGGATTGCGAGGAACTTCACCAGACCTACAGGATAGGCCCGTTGCCACGCGTCCTCTCGCTCTTCCGCGCGCCACTTGATGTATCCAGCCCAGCCAGGCAGGGCCGTCAGTTGGAGAGATAGATAGTCCTGCCGGAGTTCCGTGGGAATGGCAAGGGCATCAAGGCTCTCCAGCAACGCATCTTCAGGGTACTCGGGCAGCCGTGAGATTTTCCTTCGGCTGTCTACTATCCCGCAGGGCGACCATTCCTGTGCCGCGAGGTCTTTCCAGGCTCCGTACAATCCTTTTTCCCGGCCAGGCATGGGCCAGGTGGCGTGACCTTCGTCCAGAAAGGCTTCGCACCACTTGATCAATTCGCTGTTGATCTGACCGACGATCTGCGTACCGAGCGTCTCGTCGCACCAGTGAGAGAGCGTGATCCAGCGACCGAGTGCGGCCTGGTCCTCCCGTGCAATGGACTGAATCTTCTCGTGCAGGCCTGGAAAGGTAAGAACGGGGACGAGGCGGCCGGCGAGCGATTTGATTAGCTGGTGGTGGGGATCATGATCCACCTGTGCATCAAGCGGTTCTTCGATCGGCATACAGAGGCCTTCGGCCAAACAAGCGCGGATAACCTCGCTGTGATGGACTGTGCGAGATCCGAGGGTCAAGTGCTTGTCACGCACCAGCGGCGTTAGTGCTGCATCGAGATGCCGGGGCTGAATCCTGCCGGATCGGAGGTAGCTGCGATAGAGGTGGCTGGGAAGATAGCCATTCCCTCCTAAGAATTGTTTGCCGCGCCTGACGGCTTCTTCAAAGGGGAGGTACTCGAGGCTATGGAGCGGATTGTGATGCACGAAGGTCCGCATTGGCCAGTATTGGGCAATGACCTCACCTGCTAGGCGTACCACACCCCGGAGTTCCATGCGTCTGGTTTCAATGTCGATCGAGCTATCTATCGATTCCATGAGACGGATTCCATGGCGGCACCATCGCGCGGAGGCTGATTCTCAATTCCAAACAGGCTGGCCGGCGCGACCCCCAGCGCGATGACGATCAGAATAACCATCAGAAGAGACGCGAGTTCTGACGGGCGAAGCGCTTCATAGCGGAGATCCGACCGCTGCCGGCCAAAGAGCAACCGTTGCACCATATCGAGGATGTACCAGGAGGCAGCCAACCAGACGATTCCCATGACAAGCAGAGCAGCAGAGAATGTGAGCGACGAGGTGAGGAGCATACCCATGAAGCCGGCGAAGACCCCGAACGGGGGCAGGCCCATAGCCGCCAACGCCAAGAGCGACAACAGGACGGCGAATTGCGGCATCGTCGAGGCAAGCCCGCTGATGGCTCGCGGGTCCACGTCGTCTCCGTACCGCGTACGAACTACCTGCCAGGCGAGCAGGAGTCCGCTTGTCGCGAGTGCCACGGCACTCAGAAAGATAGTAGCCTGAGAAATAACGGGTGGATATTCAGCCACAAACCACCAGAGGATTGAGAAGAACGAAAGGCTGCCGTAGGCGAAGAGCAACCGCACGCGCGATTGCGCTAGTGCTTTGATCGAACCGTAGAGAGCGCCCACCAACGCCAAGATTGTAATCGTAGATACCGCGACATCCGGAACCGTCGGCAACACCGCGACTAAGCCGTGGAGTCCAATGGCGGGGAGCAGCAGTACGATGAAGGATGGCAAACTGCCGGGTAATCGTGTGAGCGCGGGCACGTAGCCGTGATGGAACGGTACGAGCGGCAGCAAGATGGCGCAGGCCAGCAACGACGCAATTGAAGAGATGGGAGGGCCGGCGATCGCAGCGATCACGGCACAGAGCATCCCAAGACCGAAGGTACCGATACCCCACCACGATTTGGGCCAAAATGGATTGTGATGCCAGTAGAGGAGGAACGTGACGAGGCCAAAAAGCACAACCAGAACGATCTGGCTCACGACCAGTTGGCTCGTGAGGACGCCTAATCCCAATCCAAGAAACAGCAGAGTCATGACCCAGGCGAGCCGATGATCCAGGTGAACAGGCTGTCCCAACAGAGAGACACAAGCGGCCAGTGGGAGAAGGTAAAGGAAGAGCAGCCCCTCAGCCGGTACCGTCAACTGTCCGGACGTTCCGATGACAGCCAGCAGACTCAGCACGGTCACCATTACCGACCAGATCTTCAGCTTGTCTGGCTGAGGCCAAACTACGAAGCCCAGCATCGCTCCCATGATAGGAACCGCGGCCAATAGCCAAGGAATAGTCATCGCCACCGTCATCAAGACCACCTCGTGTCACGCTTATCGATTCGATGGACGACGCACATCACGCCTCGACCAAGCGCTTGATAGAGCTCATCCACGTAGAGCCGATTCATGAATAGGACATACAAGCGGATACGGAGCCCTTGCACCCAGCCCGGCATCCACATCGTTTGTCCATGGGCTTGGGCATAGATATAGAACCACCCCAGAATGATTATCAGTGCCGTTCCGCCTATGAGACCATCAAAGAGCCAATTGGGGAGTGCCGCCGCTTGAAAGTAGGACGCGACCTCTTCTGGATTTGGATAGAGGAATGCGGTGAAGGACTCGACGGCGAACAAATAGACGAAAACAACGAAGAGCAGGATCAGCAGCATCGCCGCTGATACCTTCCATGAAGCGACTGCGCGCAGGCGGATCAGCGTCAAGATTGCCTGGGAGGACGTGACCCAGATGAAGAACAGGAAGATCACGGTCCCTTGGGAATCCCGCAACGGGATTTGCAGTACACCATGGGACACCAGGAGGATGACAAGCGGAATGAGGAGTGTCGTAAGAAATCCGGTCGCCCAAGTCAGGCGCGAGAACTCCTCTTTCTCAGCGACATGATTCGTCTGAGGGAATTCCGGTTCCTGGCGGGCCTTGTGGATCACGTTTCCGCAGTTCAAGAACACGGTGGCTTTGAAGAGTCCGTGCGCGAGCAAATGGAACACGGCCAGCGAAAATGCGCCCAAGCCACATTCCATAATCATATAGCCCATCTGGCCGATCGTCGAGAAGCCGAGCGTCTTCTTGATGTCGTTCTGCGTCAGCATCATGGTGGCACCGAGGACCGCGGTGAGCATGCCGACCACGAACGCAACGTGCAGCGTGGTTGGACTCAGACCATAGAGTGGAGCTAAGCGGTTGATCAGGAACCCTCCTGCATTGATGATCCCGGCGTGGAGCAATGCAGTCACCGGCGTCGGGGCATAGAGCGAGCGGGGTAGCCAGATATGGATCGGAAACTGAGCCGACTTACTCATGGCGCCTATGAATAGAAGCAGCGTGACCGCTGTCGCTCCGCCGATCTCGATGCCCGGTAAGGGCGTGAGTGTGACGGGCGATTCGGCGGCCTTGGCGAAGAGCGCTTGGAACTCCAACGTACCAAACAGCTGATGGGCGAGGACGAGGCCGAACAGAAACGCCACGTCGCCGACCCTTAAGAGGGTAAATGTTCTGAACGCTCCCTCGAGCGTCGCCGTATGTGCATGATTGTGGGCGAGAAGATAGAGCATGTAGCTCAGGACTTGCCAGAACAGGAACAGCATCATGAGGTTGGCGCTGGACACCATGCAGAGCAATACACAGGTCGTGAGGGCGATGAGCGCCAGATACCGGCGATCGTTGGGATCCTGGTACATGTAGCCGACTGAATAGACATAGACGATGGTGCCGACGCCGGCAATCAGCACCATCATGACCGCGCTCAGGCGGTCGATATAGAAACCCATCGGAAAGGCCAGCATCGCTAGGGAGGAGGGATCGTAGAAGCGAATGGTCAGTGGTCCCTGTGTGGCGATGAGCCACAGGGTTACGAGAGCGCCAAGGAAGGCTGCCCCGATGGGATAGGCTGCAATCTTGGCGCGCCTGGTTTGCGAGCTGCGTGTGCCGAATGCGAGGATGATGGCGGCCAACAGGGGTAGCAACGGGACTAGAATGATGAATGTCATGCCTATCTCGCACCCTTCGAAAACAAGGAAGACGCCGCATGCAGGATTTTTGCAGCGTCGGCGACCCGTGATCGGAATCTGTGTCGGTTGGTATCGGTGATGACAGAGCCTGTGGCTGCTTCGTGAGTTTTCATCAACCTCGTCGATTTCATGGAATAAAAAAACCAGCGGGCGCGACCTCGTCGAGGAATGCGCCACACTGGCTTGTATTATTGTCGGCCACTGAACGGGAGCCGATAACCGTACGTGCCTTATAGTGGAGTTGGGTTTACTCCTGCGTGAGTTCCCAGCGACCGGTTCCGCCCGACCTCTCTAGTAATATAGCCTGGCGGCACCGGCGTCCACTTCAAGGTGTAGCAGGGTTTCAGAGATAAACGCAAAGAATCTTTCGGTCTAGGGGTATCGGAACACCGCAACCGCCTCCATGGGCCCTTCGGCCTATTTCCCCAGCAAAACAGCTGAAAATGGTGCTACGGATTATGATGAAAATTCGTTCTTGACATTGCCTTGCCTGTCTCGCGGTCTCTATAATCTACCTTATCTGACGATGACCAAGTGGAAGGGCACCGTCCGGCGGCAATGACCCATTGAGTCAGAGGGGATATGAACAACGCTATCAGGCAGGCTGTCATTAAGTTTGAGCAGGATTTCATGGGGCGGGGACCAACGGACGTGAGAGCGTTCATCATACGAGACATGGTGGTCGTACGGCTGAGGGGTGTTCTCACCCAGGCTGAACGTCAGTTGGCCAAGACCGCCGATGGCGTGGAAATGATCAAGCGCATGCGCCAAAACCTGATTGCGCAAGGCCGGGACAATCTATGCGGCGAAATTGCCGGTATCACCGGCGTCAAGGTCACCGGACTGTTTACGGATATTGACACGCAGATTGGTGAGCGGATCATGGTGTTTACGCTCGATCAAGACCTTCAAACGATTGAACCTTCCTGCTAGGAGTCAACAAGTACATCGAACCACTCAGGTCAGGATCTCTCGCGAGACGGACTATTTCTGAAAGGGGAGTCCAGCGGGGTCGACCACATTGGGTAGGGCGGCGATGGAAAAACTAGTTGAAGGGGGTAAAAAGTTTCAGGCGGAGGTCTTTCGCCCCAAGCGCAAGTTGTTCAGCCGCCCGTCCGATGGCCAGGAGACTCGCCCCTGTGGGCCAACATGTGACTCAACTCCTCGCGTTCCATGAGGCTCAATTGTCGGTACTGGGATCTGCGCAACTCCTTGGTTCCTGAATTGACCAGGATATGGGTGTTGCACTAGAATCTTGACCCCGGACAGGCTCCTGCTGTTCGAACTCTGAGGTGGTCAGCGAATAATGGACACATGGGTGGGAAACACACCCGCCATCTTCTCTAACCCCTCAGGACTCCGGTCGCCGAACGCCTGGTGCAAGCGTTGGCGGTTATAGGCGCGCTCAATAGACTCGGCAACCTGCCTCGAATTGTAAACATATATGAACGAACCGTTCGATAACCTTCTAGGCACTGGACAGCTTCACCTCGTAAGGAGTTATTAGGGAAAGCCTCGCACACCTTGAGCTTGAAATTGGGAAGTCCATTGTTATATAATACACTATCGCAATGGCTGTCCTTCCGTTTAAAGCTAAACAAGTAGACTGTGAACGAGAGCTAGACAAACACCTGGCACAATGTGTGCCCTTGCGACTTGGGCAGAGTGCTATTGCAATGCAGGAATTATCTTGATATTCGCTCAACGCGTCTATAGCTTCGCATCTGAAAATTCGGTGTGGGAGTCTGACCTCATTCAGCACCTGAATGCGAGCGGGTTTCAAGCCTGCGCCGTCTTTTCTGAAAACAGCAGTGGATGGCTATTATTGAAGGTCTTTTCGGATGAATAAGCTTGTCCAGGTTGCCCTTAAAAAGCCGTACACCTTCGTCGTTCTCTCTATCCTCATCCTGGTGTTTGGGGCGCTGACAGTGGTCAAGGCACCGACTGACGTCTTCCCAAATATCCAGATGCCTGTCAGCTCCGTCGTCTGGCTCTACGATGGCTTGATGCCGGTAGAGACCGAGGGGCGAGTCACACGTGTGTTCGAACAAATGTTGACTCAGACGGTCGAAGGCATCAAGACCATCGTGAGCACTTCTTACTTCGGTCACTCCATCATCAATATTTTTCTTCAGGACGGAGTTGATCTGGCCGGCAGCGAGGCTGATATCGTGGGGATATCGCAGACCTCCGTCAAAGCACTACCGCCGGATGTTGCCGCGCCCATGGTCATGAGGCTGTTCCCCTCCCAAGTCCCAGTGGCCGTGTTACAAGTCGACTCCGATGTGATAACACCGGCGGAGCTCTATAATCTCTGCGTCATGCGAATTCGACCCATGCTCGTCACGATACCTGGTGCGATCCTGCCACACCCCTACGGGGGCCAGGACATGCAGGTCATGATCAATGTCGATCAGCAGAAATTGATGGCCCGTCATCTCACCACGGAGGACGTGCATCAAGCGATCGAGAGACAGAATCTCGTGCTGCCTGGCGGGGACATGAAGGTCAAGGAGACCGACTGGCTTGTCCTGACGAACGCATCCCCGTTGAAGATTGAAGAGTTTGACGACATCCCGATCAAGCGAGAGGGCAACTCCTTCATCCATCTGCGCGACGTCGCTACGATTCGCATGGCTGGCCGGGTACAAACGAACTCCGTGCTGGTCGATGGCAAACAGGCCGTCATCGTCGTCGTCATGAAGAGCAGTGAGGCTTCGACCATTGACATCATGGATGGAATCAAAAAAATGCTCCCACGCATCCGGGAGGTCGTGCCTGCTGATGTGAAAGTGCGTCTCATCAGCGACTCCTCGGAATTCGTCAAGGATGCCATCGCTGATGTGGTGCACGAAATGGTCATCGCCGCCGCGCTGGTCGGCTTCATCGTGCTGCTGATGCTCGGCTCCTGGC
>JANYBU010000330.1 GCA_025360665.1 Nitrospira sp. | reverse complement strand
CGGCGGCAGTGGGCGGGGGTATTAGCGAGAAATAGCAGGGGGCGGTAAGCTGCTCATGCCGCACTGGCTTCCACTTCTTACCTGAGAAGTCACGAGGCAGGGTTAGCAACTGTGACCTCTCACGGTCGAAGCCGCCGTGTCTCATGAGCGAGCTATGAGAGCTCGTTCCCATCCATCACATCGGAGAACAGGACGATCATCAACGATACCGAATCGGTCGAAATCCACACTCCCACAGGCCACATGCGTATATGCCTCTTTCGTCCAGTGACTGAGGGTCGGTATCCTGGCTTGGTGTTGTTCTCGGAGATCTTTCAGGTGACGGTGTCCATCCGGCGCGCAGCCGCGATGTTGGTGAGCCACGGATTTATGGTTGCGGTCCCGGAGATTTACCACGAGCTGGAGCCATCCGGCACCGTGCTGGCCTACGACGAGGCCGGTGCTGAACGCGGGAATCGGCACAAGACCACCAAGGTATTGTCGAGTTACGATGGTGACGCGCGTGCAGCGCTGGACTTTCTCAAGTCCTCACCGCATTGCACGGGCAGGCTGGGCGTCATGGGGATATGCATTGGGGGACATTTGGCATTTCGTGCGGCGATGCAGCCTGACGTGCTGGCCGCCACCTGTTTCTACGCGACCGACATCCACAAGCGCGGCCTGGGCGAAGGCATGCACGACAATAGCCTGGACCGGATCGGCGAGATCACGGGCGAGCTGTTGATGATCTGGGGCAGGCAGGACCCCCATATTCCCCGCGAGGGACGGGCGCTGATCTATAACGCGCTGAGTGATACCGGCGCGCACTTCCAGTGGCATGAGTTCAACGCCGCGCACGCCTTTCTGCGCGACGAAGGTCCCCGCTACGATCCGGCTGCGGCCCAGATCTGTTACGACATGGCGCTGGAGCTGTTCGCACGCAAATTGGGAGAAGGCGATCGGCGCGCGGCTGCCGCTTCCACCGTGACTACACATTAATACGGCCGCGGTGGTGCGCTCCTTCGAGGCCTGATCCTCTCGTCCAGCGCGGACGTCTGCATTCGGCCTTTCCAAGGTCTTCCAGTACCTACGCTTGCGGAGGGCTTCGAGGCGCACGTGTCTTGTGACGAGGTTCATGAGCCAAGTCCTGGTTGGTACGAACGCGACGACAACATCGTCAACCTGATCCTTGACTCCTCCCCGTGGACGGCTTAGCCTTACGTTACGTATTTGATTCAAATTGGGGGACATAGGATGGAACCCCTGAAACCGAAGAAAGCAGCTACATCGAAGACGCCGAGCCAAAAACTGGCTCGGCGCACGCAACCCGATTCCCCCGCACCTTCCCTGTCGGAAGATCTCCACACACGGATCGCTACGCGAGCCCTCGAGATCTACGAACAACGTATCCGCCAAGGCGCCCTTGATGACTGGCTTCAGGCGGAGCGGGAAATCCTCACAGAGAAACGCGCGAAGCGAAGTTCGAAGTTCTAAGTTCAGGGTTCGAAGTTTCGGAAACCTCGATCCTCGAACCCTCGTCCGTCTCGCCGCCCTTGATTGACTCTCCTTCGACCCCTTCATATAATGCCGCTCGATAGTAGATTTTGACTGCCTTTCCACACACTTATGGCTTTCTTCACCAAGGCATCGCTCTCTGGGAAATGGGACAAGATCCGCACGGAACTGACCCATGCTTTTTCAACCAAGGCAGAAGCCGATGTGTTCACTCCCGAAGATCTTGGATTACTTGAACGGGTGGCCGATGCGGTAGTGAAACGGGGCATGACTGCTCCTGCCACGGTCTTTCTGGAATCTCTCGGTCCCATGAACTTTCTCGGCAGTCAGGCGCTGTATTTCCTGACCCCAATCGTTGAATGGGCGTTTAACGCGAAGGAAGTCGAGCAAGTGGCTCGGTTGCTTGAACGACGCGATACGATCTCCCGTCTCATCACCATCATTGACACGAAGTCTGCTCCCCAGGCTCCTCAAGGAGCTTCCGCTCGATGATATACCGCCGTGAAACATCAAACGCGAAACGTATCTCGTTATTCGCGCGAGACTCGCGAGACTTGCGAGAAAAGCGGGACGGGTCGGATGTTTCATCTTCGCGAGTCGCGCCTGTCGTGCACGTCTTGCTTGTCTCGCTCACAATTCACGAGCAACGCGGCCACAGTCAGGCAGGCTGCTGATGGCGTCTCAAGAGCCGGCAAAGACCGCCCATCCCCTCAACGTCATTGTCGCCACCGACTGTGGCAGCACCACGACCAAAGCCATTCTGATCGAGAAGGTCGGCGACGAATACCGGCAAACCTATCGCGGTGAAGCGCCGACGACGGTGGAAGCGCCGTTCGAAGATGTGACGCGCGGAGTGCTGAACGCGATTGCGGAAATTGAAGAACTCTCCGGCCGGAAAATTCTGGACGGCGACACGATCATCACGCCCTGTCGCGATGCGAAGACTGGTGTCGACATCTACATCTCTACCAGCAGTGCGGGCGGTGGGTTGCAAATGATGGTGACCGGGGTGGTGCAGAATATGACGGGTGAAAGCGCGCAACGGGCCGCGCTTGGGGCGGGCGCCATTGTCATCGATGTGTTGGCGTCGAACGACGGTCGCTTGCCGCATGAGAAGATCGAGCGCATCAGGACGATGCGACCGGACATGATTCTGATGTCCGGCGGGACGGACGGTGGTGCAGTCACCCATGTGGTCGAGATGGCGGAGTACATATCGGCAGCGGACCCACGTCCCCGGTTCGGGGCCACCTATAAGCTTCCGTTGGTCTATGCGGGCAACAAAGACGCGCAGCCGCAAGTGCAAAAAATCCTGGGGGAGAAAACCGCGCTGGTGTTGACCGACAACATTCGTCCGGTGTTGGAACGGGAGAATCTCGCGCCTGCGCGGAACAAGATTCACGACCTGTTTCTCGAACATGTCATGCAGCAGGCGCCGGGCTACAAGAAACTGATCGAGATGGCCGGTGCGCCGATCATGCCGACGCCGGCGGCGGTCGGCGTGATCATGGAAACGATCGCCAAGCGGGAGCATTTGAACTTGATCGGGGTGGATATCGGCGGCGCGACCACGGACGTGTTCTCGGTCTTCGAGGGTAACTTCAATCGGACCGTCAGCGCGAACCTCGGGATGTCGTACAGTATTTCCAATGTGCTGGCGGAAGCAGGGCTCGCCAATATCATGCGCTGGGTGCCCTTCACGATCGACGAACAGACGCTCCGCAACCGGATCAAGAACAAGATGGTCCGGCCGACGACGATTCCGCAGACGCTGGACGAGCTGCAGATCGAACATGCGATTGCCCGCGAGGCGCTCCGGCTTGCCTTGATCCATCATAAATCCCTCGCGACGGCCCTCAAGGGGGTGCAGCAAGAGCGCACGATCTCGGATGTGTTTGAGCAGCAGCAGTCCGGCAAGACGCTGATCGACATGCTCAAGCTCGATTTGATCGTCGGGAGCGGCGGGATTCTGTCCCATGCGCCGCGCCGCGTGCAATCGATGCTGATGATGGTGGATGCCTATGAACCGCTCGGGGTGACGAGGCTCTCGGTGGATAGCATCTTTATGATGCCGCATCTCGGTGTGCTCTCGACGATCAATGAAAAGGCGGCGACCGATGTCTTTGTCCGTGATTGCATGGTCTACTTGGGGACCTGTGTCGCGCCGATCGGGCAGGGGAAGGACGGGGAACGGTGCGCGGACTATACCATCACCTTCCCGGATGGCCGAGTAGACAAGGGGCAACTCTCGTTCGGCGACCTGCGGCTGGTTCCACTGGCCAGCGATCAGAAGGCCTCGATCACGGTCCAGCCGGCGAAACAGGTGAACCTTGGGGCAGGGACGGGAGTCGCGGTCACGCGCGAGGTGCAAGGCGGCGTGGTGGGACTCTTGCTCGATGGGCGAGGGCGTCCGTTGCAGTTGCCGACCGACCACACGGCCAGAGTGGCATCGCTGGCGAAATGGTACAGCGCAGTCGGGCTGTACCCAACTGCGAGTTAGGAGTTCTGAGTTGTGAGTTTTTAGTTGTTTGGATGGGACATTAACTCAGAACTCAACACTCACAACTCAGAACTTTACCTATGCCTCACAGTTACACCCCAGGCTTAACCGTTACAGAGCACACAACGGTCCGTCGTCGACGGATGTTGTCGCTGCCAGGCAGCGTGCTGGTCGCAACCGGGGAGACCGTCCGCGCGAATCAGGCGGTGGCTCGTGCGGAGTTGCCGGGGAAGGTCTATCCCTTGAATCTCGCCAATCAGTTGGGCGTAGCGCCGGATGAGATCAAAGAATATTTGATCAAGAAGGCCGGCGACCCGGTGCAGAAGGACGAGATCCTGGCCGAGAACAAACCGCTCGTCAAATGGTTCAAGACGGAAATCCGCTCGCCGATCACCGGCGTCGTCGAATCCGTGTCTCCCATTACCGGGCAGGTGCTGTTGCGGGAGCCGCCGCGCGTGCTGGAATTGCTGGGCTATGTCGACGGGCGCATTGTCGAGGTGATTCCGCAGCAAGGCGTCGTGGTTGAAACGGACTGCAGTCTGGTGCAAGGGATTTTTGGGATCGGCGGTGAAACCTGGGGCGAGATTGTGATCGCGGTGACGTCGCCGGACGAAGTGCTCACGCCTCGTCACCTCACCGCGGACATGAAAGGTAAGGTCGTCGTGGGCGGCTCCTTCATCTCTTCGGACGCGCTGGCTCGAGCGAAAGAGGTGGGGGTTGCGGGCTTGGTGATTGGCGGCATTCATGATAAAGATTTGCGGGCACTTCTGGGCTACGACCTTGGCGTGGCCATCACGGGCACGGAACAGGTCGGCTTTACCCTGATTCTGACTGAAGGGTTCGGCGCCATCCCCATGGCCGGCAAAACATTCACGCTTCTCTCCGCTCATGCGGGACAACCGGCTTCCATTTCAGGCGCCACGCAAATTCGTGCCGGCGTCATTCGTCCGGAGATCATCATTCCCAAACATGCAGACGCAGCGGGCGATCACCGCGCGGCAACAGTTCCGCAGCGGGAAGGCATCCGGATCGGCGACCAGGTGCGCATCATTCGAGACCCGTTGTTCGGCAAGATCGGCGAAGTCGCGAGTCTACCGTCCGATCTCCAGAAGATTCCGACCGAGAGTGACGTGCGCGTGATGGAAGTCCTGTTCGGAGACGGGTCGAAGGCCGTCATTCCGCGGACGAATATTGAATTGATTGAAGGAGCCTAGCAGGATGCTGAAAACGTCCGCCAGCTTCGTTCTCGGCTCATCGAAATCCTCAACGTACCCCCGAGGGTACGCCTCCGGTTTCGACTCGCCTGCGGCCTTGCTGGACGGACGTTTTGAGCATCCTGCCTATTCTGGCCGGACCCGCATGCGTCATATCACAACGAGGCAGTGCACAGAAACCGAGTTTTTTCGCAGCCTGCTAGTACCCGTAAAACGTGAGACGTTAAACGTGAAACGCCAAGGACGTCAGGTCCTGGTGGCGGCGTTGCTCCTGCTTGTGGCTGGTCTGAGTCAGTCATGGTTGCCGGTGTTTGCCCAAACCGACATCCAGACGAAGACGCCTCTCGCTCCCCCGCAAGATGTTCGTGTGTTCGACACTCCCAGCGATGGCGGCGGCAGCCTGACTGTGCTCTGGTCACCCGCTCCCTACGATAGTGCTGCGGCCAGGTATCAGGTCTTGCTCAGCGAAGGGACCACGGTGCCCGATCCGGCTGCGATGAAAGTTGTGGCGGAGTTCCCCGTGAACCAGCACTATGTCCGTGAATCCAAGTGGCCCTGGTGGACGAGGCCTGCCACTGGAGACCAGCACCAGTTCACGCTGAGGAATGGGAGGGGGGTCGAGCTCAAGGACGGGACTTCCTACAGCATCACCGTGGCTGCCGTGCTGGGTGACGATCGTGGAATCGCCACACCGGTTCAGGCCACGCCACAACCGAACTGGATGAACTGGAATCAGATGAATAATCTGGTGCTGGCGCTCCTGTTCGGCGGCATCGTGTTCTACGCCATCGGTACAGCCAGAAAGCGGGAGATCTTCCTTCGGCGCATTCCCGGCCTCGATGCCGTGGATGAGGCCATTGGCCGCGCGACTGAGTTGGGCAAGCCGATTCTGTACCTCACTGGCGCCCACGACATGAGTGATCCCTCAACCATTGCCGCGGCGGTCATTCTCGGGCGCGTAGCCAAACGCACGGCCGCCTATGAGACCGATTTGCTCGTGCCGCACCGCGATCCGATTACCATGGCCGTCTGCCAGGAAATTACGAAACAGGCCTACCTGGAAGCAGGCAAGCCCGATCTCTACAAGGACGATTCGAACTTCTTCATTACGTCGGATCAATTCAGCTATACCGCGGCAGTGGACGGCATTATGCTGCGCAAAAAACCGGCAGCGAATTTCTTTATGGGGGCGTACTTTGCCGAGGCGTTGCTGTTGACTGAGACGGGCGCAAGCACCGGCGCGATCCAAATCGCCGGGACGGATTCCGATCACCAGCTGCCGTTCTTCGTCACCACCTGCGACTACACCTTGATCGGGGAGGAGCTCTACGCCGCCAGCGCCTATCTCTCCAGAGAGCCGGTTCAGGTCGGCACGCTGCGCGGACAGGATATCGGCAAGGCGCTCATCCTCTGCGTCCTCGGCATCGGGACCATACTGGCCACTATCGGGGTCATGCTCGATGCACAGTGGCCACAATTATTTCTGGACGTATTCAAGGACGTGAAATGATCTTCCTCCGCCGACAGGTCCCGCTCCTGATCACGCTCATCACCGGCATAGTGTTCGCGGCGCAATACTATGTGCCGCACCCGGCATCGGAGCAGATGCTGACCTCCGTCACCAAGTGGCTCCAGATCATCGGCGGGTTCGCGCTAGTGCTGGGCGTCAGCAGCCTGTTTCACGTCCATGCCATCAAGATCCGGCGTAAAGAAGCGGGATGGGGCTATAGTTTCGTGCTGTACGTCAGCATGCTCGGCACCATTGCGGTCGGCCTATGGTCGAACGGCAAGGAAGCCGTCGACGGCACCATGACGGCCTTTGGGTGGATCTATAACTTCATGATGGTCCCACTCCAGGGGACGATGTTCGCCATCCTCGCGTTCTTCATCGCCTCGGCAGCCTATCGGTCGTTCCGTGCGCGGAGCCGCGAGGCGGCGGTGCTGCTCATTGCGGCGGTGATCGTCATGATGGGCCGCGTCCCGCTCGGAGAATATCTCATCCCGCTCAGCGGCGACCTGTCTCAGTGGATCTTGAACGTGCTGAACGCGTCGGTGCGGCGTGCAATCCTGATTGGCGTCAGCCTCGGCACGGTCGCGCTCTCCATCAAGATTATCTTCGGCATGGAACGGTCGTATCTGGGAGGGGGCAAGGAGTAGCGTAAGGGGTGAGGCGTCAGGGGTTAGGTGACAAAATAAATTATGAGACATCTACATAATCCTCACACCTTACGCTTCACGCCTAACGCCTCACGAGTTGTTGCATGAGCTTCGCTGAACGCATGCTGAAGATTGATAGACGGATCATCTTCCTGGTGATCGGTTTCTGCACGCTTTTGCCGCTGCTCTACCCGGTCGGTTTGCCGATCAAGATTTCGCCGGAGGTGCGCGGGGTGTACGACTACATCGAGTCGCTCCCTGAGGGGTCCGTGTTCCTGCTCTCGCTGGACTTCGATCCGGCGTCGAAGCCTGAGCTGCATCCCCAAGCGATCTCGTTGCTGCGGCATGCCTTCAGGAAGAACCTCCGCGTGATCGCGATGACGCTCTGGGTCTCCGGCACTGGCATGGCCGACCAGGTCGTCACGCAGGTCGCCCGCGAGATGGGCAAGGAAAGCGGAAAGGATTATGTGTTCCTCGGGTGGAGCCCCGGCGGGACTGCCGTGATTATCAACATGGGGCAGGACCTCTATGGGGCCTTCCCAGCCGACTACAACGGCAAACCTACGAAGGGGTTACCAGTACTGCAAGGCATCGCCAGCCTGCGCGATGTGAGCTATGCCGTCAGCCTGGGCGCCGGTAATCCCGGCGTGGAAGCCTGGTACGTCTTCGGCAAGGACAAGTACAAGTTCGAACTCGCCGGCGGCTGCACCGGCGTGATGGCGCCGGGGCTCTATCCGCTGTTGCGCAGCGGCCAGATCAATGGCCTCATTGGGGGTCTGCGCGGTGCAGCGGAATACGAGACCCTGATCGGCCAGAAGGGGAAGGCCATTGCCGGCATGGATGCCCAATCGGCCACTCATCTCGCCATCATCGTGCTCGTGATCATCTGCAATCTGTTCTATTTCTCGTTGCGTAAGCAGGCCACGCAGCAGGGCCACTCGGGAGCGTGATGACCTATGGCGCTTGAAACCATCATCGGTGCATGGGTGGCGACGGGGCTGACCTTCTTTATCTTCTCGTTTCTGTATAAGGACAACCCGCTGTTCAAGTTGGCGGAGAATCTCTACGTCGGCGTATCGGTCGGCTATACCATCGTCAAGACCTACGACACAGTGATCGTGCAGCTCATCTGGAAGCCGATCGTCGAGAACGGGGAGTGGGCGCTGTTGATTCCGGTCGCCATCGGGACGCTCATGCTCACACGCTATGTGCCGAAAGCCGCTTGGCTCTCGCGGTACGCGTTCGCTTTCATTGTGGGCGTTGGGTCAGGGCTTGCCATTCCACGGACCATCTCGTCCTTTATCTTGAAACAGATCGAGGATACGATCCGCCCCCTCATGATGTTGGTACCGGGAGAAGGCATCACCTTTACCTGGAGCCTTCTAAATCCCGCCAGCAGTCTCAATACGATCATCATTCTGATCGGGGTCAGCTCCGTGTTGTTTTACTTTTTCTTCTCCGTCGAGCACACGGGGCCAGGCAAGGTCGTGGCCCGGACAGGAATCCTCTTCCTGATGATCGCGTTTGGCGCGGCCTTCGGCTACACCGTGATGGCCCGCATGTCGCTCTTGATCGGGCGATTGACCGATCTCATCGAGTTCACCGATCCTTCCTATGGCTGGCCGAGCCTCTGGCTCTTGGGTTTGACCATCCTCACCTTAGTGGTGATGAGCCGACGATCCAGCAGCAAGCAGCCCAAAGAAGAGTAGGTTTCTCTGGTTTGTCTGGTTCTTCTGGTCTATTTGGTCTGTCTGGTTCATCTGGTTAGTTTCGTTCAACCAAACAAACCAAACAAACCAGAAAGACCAGTCCAGCCGTTGCAGCTTCGGTAAATGCTTCGTTACAATGGGCGCTCCAATAAGGAACCCCATGACGACCACAAGCAGCCCCACGAACGATCCCAAGCAGCGCCCCGCTCTTCGAAATCTACAGTTCTCGCCGATTAAAGAGGGTGAGGAGCAGTACATGGTCCTCTGGGACCCCACGGGATTGAGCAAGGACAAGCTCGTTCTGCCGCTCAACTATTTTTTCATCATTCAGCATTTCGACGGCGAGCATTCGCTGGCTGAAATCGGGGCCCTCTATCTCAAACGATTCGGTGAATTTCTCGTTCCCAGCAAGATGGATCAGCTGGTCTCCGACCTGAATGAGAAGCTGTTTCTGGAAGGTCAGCGTGCTGAGGACGCTCGCCGGTTGGCGCGGGAGGCCTATCGGCAGAGCCCGCTGCGTCGCGCATCGTTTGCTGGGCGGGGCTACGAAGCGGACGGCGCAAAACTGAAAAAACAGATCGACGGTTTCTTTACGTCGAAAGAAGGACCGGACTTCAAACCGTCAGAGCATGCGGGAAAAAAGATCAAAGGCCTCGTCGCCCCGACTTACGACCTGAAGCAAGCAGGGCCGATCTATGCCTGGGCCTATAAAGAGCTGCAAGATGCGGAGCAGCCGGATCTGTTCGTCATCATCGGCACGGCCTCTGCTGGTTTGGACCATGTGTTTGCCGTGACGGATAAGGATTTCGAGACGCCTCTCGGGGTTGTGTCCGCCGACCAACCGATCCTGAGTCAGCTCAGGGCCAAGCTCCCCACCTTCTTTGAAGACGATCTCTGTCATCAAGCGGAGCAGGCCGTAGAGTTTCAGCTCCCGTTTCTTCAGGAGGTCGTGGGGAGCAAAAAGCCATTCACCATCGTCACGATCTTGAGTGCCTTCTCCGCGGCGAGCCTGGGGGATCCGACCGTTCGCCAATCGGTCGACCAGTTCTTGACCGGCCTTCGAGAGGTCCTCACGCAATCGGGCAGGGCCTACTGCGTGATCGCAGCGGGAGAGTTGGCGCATCTGGGCATGCGATACGGAGACAAGGCACCTCCGACGGACTTCTCCTTTCATCGGTGCATGCAGTTCGACCTGGAAATGTTGAAGCCGGTGGAGGAGCGACAGCCGGAAGAGTTCGCCAACTACATCAGAAAAGAGCAGGACCAGCGCCGGATCTCCGGCTTCTCACCCATCTATTCCTTGCTGCGGTTGATCGAGGCGGAGAGTGGGCAGGTCTTGCGCTACGACCGCGGGATCACGGATCAATATAACTCCACGGTGACCTATGCCAGCATGGCCTTCTTCTAGTCAGGACGGTGAAAACGACTGCCAGCGTTGTTCTCGCATCGCTCAGACCCTCGACGTACCCAAAAAGTACGACTCGGCCCTTCGCTCGCTACGGCCTAGCCGGACAGTCGTTTTGACCGTCCTGCCGGGAGGCTGCTGAAAAAGGCCCCCATCTTCGTTCTTGGATCGTCACAATCCTCAACGTACCCGATTCGGGAAAGAGCTGCCCGGCAGCTCGTGGCGGGGGGTGAGAACTGAGACGCCCGGCCTTGCTGGATAGTCTGTTTGAGCAACCTGGAGGCTGGTGATTGGCTTCGTGCTAGACTTTCAGGATGGAAGCTCGGATTCTCATCAGTCTTCTACTCGGGGCTCTCGCCATATGGATTCTCTCTCCGTTTCAGCCTGAGGTTCCGTATCTGAATTTCAACGATGACTTGATTGCAAGTTGCCAAATCGGGGCTTCACAATCGACGATTAGGCTTTATTTGGGCGGGGGAAAATCAACTACTAGGTGGGATGTCACGATTCAATCTCCAAACTCAGCACAACACGATTTTTTTCGATCTTTTGACTCACCAGCGGTACAGTCTCTCTCTTGCTCAGAAGGAGCTGTCATCTTGAAATCTTCCGATTCCACAGAGGAAGGGTTAACCTTCACATCTCAACAAATTGAAGTACTCAAAGGGTATCCCATGGAGTTTTCACAAGGGAAACTTGTTGAACCAGGGGGGAGGAAGTTTCCTGAGCCGCACCACTACGTGGCGGGCGTTCTGGTTGGCCTAATTGCGTGGATTCTGTACCGGGGCTTTCGGCCGAAGCCATTGCGTGAAGTTGAAAGTTAGGGCAGGCGCAAAGATCAGCGAGTTTGTGTTTTGGTTGGCGTGAGACAGACTTTCTCCTCTAAACAGCCATCTGTTCTTCGGCTACTCCTTCACCGTCATCTTCATCTCAATCGGTTCGAGAGGATTGTCAAATTCGTCTCGGGCGGCGGCGACGATCTTGTCCACCACATCCATTCCCCGAAAGACCTCGCCGAAGACGGTGTAGGTGCGGTCCAGCCCGCTGTTGTCCGCGACACAGATATAGAACTGCGAGCCGTTATCGTTGAAGTCCCGTGTGCTGTTGCTCTCCCGTGGCACCTTGGCCATCGCGATGGCGCCTCGTTTATGCGGACGATCGCTGGTTTCCGGAACCAGCCAGTAGCCGGGGCTGCCCGAACCGTGCAGGGAACGGTCTGGATTCTTGCTCAGCGGATCGCCGCCCTGAATGATGAATCCGGGAACGACGCGATGGAAGGTGGTTCCATCATAGAATCCCATCTTGATGAGCTTAATAAAGTTCTCGACGTGACGCGGAGCGTCGTCCGGGTAGAACCGAATTTTGATCTCGCCGAACGGCGTCGTAATCGTGACGCGCGGGTCGATTTTTTGAAATTGCATCGTCATGACGCAAATGTAGCAAGGCGTTCCTTAGGAGGCAAGGCCTCCGAAGGAGTTCTGAGTTGAGAGTTCTGAGTTGGCGGAAGGTTTCACCGCGACTCTGAATCGTACAAACTCAAAACTCAGCACTCATAACTCAGAACGTGTCCTGCCTCAACACCTTTCCCGGATCGATCTTGAACCAGATGAGCCCGCCCACGATGGCCACGGCTGCGGCCACGCCTAACGAGACCGGCCAGCCCCAGTGATGGGCCAGCCACGGCGTCAGGGTCGGGGAAATCGCGCCGCCGATATTGGCGCCGGTGTTCATGAGTCCGGATAACGTCCCGGCATGGGTTTTGGACAGATCGGTCGTGGAGGCCCAGTAGGCGCCGACTGCAAAATAGAGCCAGCCCGCGCCGAAGGACAGACTGGTGATCGCCAGAAAGGGAGAATCGACGATGCCACCCAGCGCAATCGCGCACCCAGCGAGGACCATACCGGTCATGCCGGCCACAACCCGTCCGGTGGTGAGACCGTAGCGGGCCGCGAGTCGATCGGTCACCCAGCCGCCCAGAGGACAAAATACCAACATGGCCAGAAAGGGAGCGGAGGCATAGATTCCGCCGCGGAGCACATCGAATCCTCGAACATTCACGAGATACAAGTAGAACCAGGACAGATAGACGTAGGCGACATAGCCGAGGCAACTGTAGCTGATCACCAGCCACCAGATGGTGGGGGTCTGTCTGAATGTTCGCCAGGGCACGGCTGTGGTGGTAGCGGTCGGCTCACGTTTGAGCAGGGCCTGTTCACCGGCATTCACCCAGGGATGTTCGTGCGGATGGTTGCGTGACAGGAGCCACCAGAGGAGTGCCATCCCAATTCCGAGCAGGCTCGCGAGGTAGAACACGGTCGGCCATCCCCAGTTCACCATCACCCATGCTGCAATGGGGGGAGTCATGGCGGAACCTAATCCGATGCCTCCGATCGCGATCCCGATGCCAAAGCCTCGGGCGTCAGCCGGGAACCAGTTGGTGATAGCGCGATTGAAGGCAGGCAGCGCCACGGCTTCTCCCAATCCCAAGCAGAACCGCACGAGCATCAGCGCTCCGACAATCCCGACGAGGCTCGCGAGCGAGGATGCGGCGACCATGGCCGTCAACGCCGTGCAGATCGACCACCAGAGCAGCGCGACGGTGAGCACCGCTCTGGCTCCCCAGCGGTCGGCCAGCCATCCACCGGGAATCTGAAACAGGGCGTAGCCGAGGACGAAGGCCGAGAAGACCCAGCCCATCTGTTGATCGGTCATCCCATAGGCCGGCATCATCTGACGCGCGGTCACTGAAATATTGACACGGTCGATATAGGTCACGACGCTGATGAGGAAGAGTAAGGCGAGGATAAGCCAGCGTATCCGTGAGGGGCGAGTCGTCAGTGTGTTCACAAGGTTGAGTCGTGCGGTCTGTGCATGGGAATGTCGGCCCCGGATTATACCGACTCCCAGCCTGCGGCACTACTAGATCCATGCGAGACTGGCGGGACGGGCGCGACATGCGAGAAATGCGCGATCCGAAGTTCGAGGTTCCGAAAACATCGAACATCGAACTCTCACCCGTCTCGCTCGTCCCGCCAGTCTCGCGTCTCTCGCTCGGGCTAGTGCAGCGTCGAATCGGTCTCTAGCTGGCTCCGTCCTCCTGCTGAGTAGGCGAGCGTCACCTCGGCAATCTTGTAGTCATATTGGGCTTCCGCCAGCCTCGTTTGCGCCGACGTCACGGCGACCTCCGACTGCGTCACTTCCACCACCGTGCCGAGGCCGAGCTTGTAGCGCTGCTTCGCCAGTTGCAAGGCCTCTTGCGCCGTCTTGACCTGTTCCTCTGCCAACTTGATCTGCTGCACGAAGGTGATCGTATCCAGATAGGAGTTAGTTACTTGCTGCGTGAGAGCCTGCTCGACGTTCAGGGTGGCCGCATCCGATGCGTTTTTCTGCGCTCTCGCCTCATGGATTTGGTTCTCGATCAAAAAACCGGTGAAGAGCGGCATCGACACGAAGGCCCCTGCCGTCCACCAGCCTCCAGTTGCCTGATTCTGTCTGGCATCGAACGGCTCGAAGGTTCCCCCGCTCGCCATAGCCGAGATCGTCGGAAGATATTGCTGCTTCGTGGCTTGCAATTTTGCTTCCGCCGAGGCCGTTTGTTCTTTGAGACGTTGGAGCTCCGGATGGGACAAGCTCTCGCTGATCAGCGAGTCCAGCGGACGGGTCGGCTTGACGTCGATGGCAATGTCTTCCAACACATAATCGTCTTGCCCCACCACGCCCATGGCTCGGTTGAGGTCCGCATAGCTGGACTTCACATCGTTGCGGCTCCGAATCAGGAAGGACTCCGCATTGACGAGTTCGACGCGCACGAGGTTCCAATCCAGCTTGGATTTGAGCTGCTGGCGGTAGAGCGCCTCGAGCTGGCCGGCGATCAGTCCTCGTTCACGAACAGTTTCTTCCGCGATCTGTACGAGCTTGCGCCGTTTGAGGCTGTTCAAGTAGGTGCGCTGAACGTTCAGGGTCACGAGGGCACGCCGTGCATTCACATCCTGTCCCTGCGCGCGTTCAGCCAGTTGCGATGATTCGACCAGGTTACTTGTCACCCCGAAATCATAAATGCGCTGGTTGGCGATCACTCCCGCGGCGAAGAGGCTTTGGTTCTGTTGTAACAAGGCGCCGCCGACGAGAAAACGAGGGTTGGGGCGTCCCACCCCGGCGGTGGTGTCGGCGTTCGCATAGACTTGGGGATAATAGAGCGAGCGTGTCTGCTGAGTTCTCGCTTCGGAGGCTTTCAAGTTGGCGTTGCCTTCTTGGACAGCCGGGTGATTCTGCAACGCCAGCTCGACGGCGCTCTGCAAGCCAAGGAAGCTCCCGCGGGGCGGCGGTTCGGATGAGCCCGTCAGCGGCTGTGCCGATGCGGAGGCCAGTCCGCCGAGGGATGCGAGGATCGTGCAGGCGATCAGGCCTCGAGTGATTGAGTGATGCATGGTGCCTCCTCATGGTCTGTATCGTCAGGTGTGTTTGAGCTACTTGCGATTCTTGGGCGTTGCTGTGTCTGAGGTCGATGCTGCCGGGGAAGGAGATCCCGGCGACCGCCGTTCGAATTTTTGGGCGGACGGCTTCGCCTCCGGCAGATTGAACGGTGCCGGAGTGACGGGGGAGCCTTCCAGCAGTTTGCGCGTGCCGACCATGACGACATCTTCGTCGCCCGACAACCCGGACGTGATTTCCATCCAGCGGCCGTCGCTGATTCCGGTTTGCACCGGTACCGACTTCGCGCGTCCGGTCTCGATGATGAACACAGACTTCCCTTTGGGCCCGCTGATGATGGCTTGCGGAGGGAGTACCAATGCGTTGGGAATTTCGCGCAGCCCGAGAGAGACTTCCACAAAGGTCCCTGGGCGCAGCGCGTGATCAGTGTTCGGGAGATCGATCTCGACGAGCAGGCTGCGCGTCGAAGGATCGAGCGCCAAGGTCGAACGCGTGACCGTGCCGGTGAACGATCGTCCGTCGAGTCCCTTGACGCCCACGGTGGCCTTGGTTTTCCCCGGCAGCACCCAGGGCGAATCGTCCTGCGGGACGTTGGTGTAGACGCGCACGGTATCGAGATCCATGATCGTGAACAGCGGAATGGCTCCGGCCGAAGATGCCGTGGCGACCTGGATCAGCGCGCCTGGATCGGCAAAACGGGCCGTGATGATCCCGGCATAGGGCGCCCGGACTTTCGTGTAGTCGCGAAGCGCGGCCCGCTGCTCTACCAGATGTTTGGCTCCCTGAGAGGCGGCCTCCGCAACATCGACATCCTGTTTGGCGATCACGTCCGGTGATTCCTGCCAGACTTTGGCCAACCGTTCGAACGTCAGCTTCTTGATGTGGTAGTCGGATAGGGCCTGATGGTATTGCTCCTCCACTTCAGGCGCATCGATGATCGCCAGGACCTGATCCTTCTTGACCGCATCGCCTTTGTCCGGACCGATCCATTTCAAATAGCCGGACACCTTCGCGTAGAGCGTCGTTTGATAGAGCGGCGAGATGTTTGCCGGAAGCGTGACCTGGTAGATCAACTCGCGCCTCGTCGGTTTCGTGACCTGCACATCCACCGGCTGGCTGTCCGTCGCAACCGGCGCGTCTTTCCCATCGGTGCCGGCCGATGGCGCTGCCGATGGTTTGGCCTGTGGTGACGGCGACTCTTGCTGGCAGGCGGCCATGGCGAGTAGCAGAACGAGTAGGGAGCACATCGACGGTCTGAACATCTGGCTACATCTCCTCTACAGCAGCGGTCGGCTGGTCCACATGGGGGACCCGTCTTCCGAGTACCATCGCATGCATCACCGGCACGACGAGCAGTGTCATGATGGTGGAGACTGCGAGGCCTCCGACGACCGCGCGAGCCAAGGGAACCATCGTTTCGTTGCCTTCGCCGTAGCCCAGCGCCAGCGGAAGCAATCCGAGAATCGTCGCGAGGGCCGTCATCAGAATCGGGCGGATGCGGTTGGTGCCGGCCTCGAATACAGCCTGCTCCGCCGTGGCCCCTGCCCGCACCCTGCGATTCGCATAGTCCACCAGCAGAATGCTGTTGGAGACCACGATGCCCATCATCATGAGGGTGCCGATCATGGATTCCACGTTGACCGACGTGTTGGTCAGCTGCAGCAACAGCACCGTGCCGATCCACCCCAGCGGAACAGCGACCAGGATGATGAGGGGATCGATCAAGGACCGGAAGAGCCCGACCATCACGAGATAGATCAACAGCACGGCCAACGGCAGCGCGAGCGTGAAACTGCCGATGGCCGATCGCATGTTGGCGACCTCGCCACGGAGCTGCAGGGTCACGTCCTTCGGGAGCTGGATCGTCGCCAGGACCTGTTCAATGTCCTTCGCGACGCGGCCCAGGTCGTTGCCGACAGGTGTGATCAACACGTCGATCAAACGCGACAGATCGTAGTGGTCCACGGAATCCGGTCCGGTCTTGAACGACAAGGCAGCCACATCCCGAAGGAGCACCGGAGGTCCCCGCCGCTCGTCTCCGGACGCGTAGAAGCCGCTGGACATCTCCATCTGGCGTCCGGCAAAGGGCGTGTTTTGGAGCGCCAGGGTCGAGCCGCTTGCGCCGGTCGTGGTGAGCGATGAGGTCGGCAGCAAGGACGTGCGGGCGCCGATGATGGGGATATTGAGCAGATCCTCGGTCGTGGTCAGCGACTGTTCCGGATACTGTGCCAGCAAGTAATAGCCGTTGCCGGTCTTTGGATCGAGCCAATAGTTAGGGCTGAGCGCGATGTTCGAGCTGATGCCGGTGATCACGTCCACGATCACGCGATCCTGCGAAATGCCGTAGTAGGCAGCCTTCGTGCGATCCACGTCGATGTGCAGTTCCGGGTAGCTCTTGCCT
>JANYBU010000300.1 GCA_025360665.1 Nitrospira sp. | reverse complement strand
TCGTGAGCGAGACAAGCAAGACGTGCGCGACAGGCGCGACGCGAAGTTCGAAGTTCTGGGTTCGAAGTTCCGAAAACCTCGAACTTCGGACCTCGAACTCTTCCCCGTCTCGCCCGTCCCGCTTTTCGCGCAAGTCCCGCGGGGGAAAAGCCGGCGGTATTTTTCAACATCCTGCTCGTTGATTGACAGGCGTACATCCGCTTTGCCAGACTCGGCCCATGACCGATGTGAACCAAGAAGACGTGACCCACGCACTGGAGGTACTGGGACTCACCCTCCCCGTCACCCCCGAAACCCTCGCTCGAACCAGACGAGTGCTCCTGTACACCTGGGACCCAGCCCGCTACTCGAATCTGACCAACAACCCCAAGAAATACATGCAGGCCTACAAGAAGGCCGAAGAGATGACCAAACTCATCAAAGCGGCCCATGCACTGCTCTCTGCCGTACTCGTCCCCGACGAAGCGTCGAGCGATCACCGTCCCTCGTAGTGTGCCGGGTTGATCTGGTTCATTTGGTTTGTCTGGTTCAACCAGAGAAACCAAACAGACTAGAGAAACCAGCCACGTCTCACGCCCTACCCCACTCCATGCGAAACTACGCGAGACATCCCTTCCTTACCATCTTCCCCCTCGCTCATCGCGACCGGCCAGGTGACCAACCCTGACACACCCTGCGGCGATCCGACTGCCTGCGTCTGCTGCGCGTAGATCTGCGGCAACTGGTTCGTCCCGAACTTCGAGATATAGAGAAAGACATGTTCCCGCGCGTTCACGCGCACGGCCCAGGGATGAAAATCGTTCTTGTAGAATTCTTCGCAGAGCTGCATCGCGTCCAGGCAGGAGAGGGTACTCGGGTCATTCAACGTATAGTAATAGTCCAGGGGCAGATCATAGTCCTCTTGCTTGTGGATCGTAATGCCAAACTTCTCCGGATTGCGCACCATCGGCGTATGACGATAGGCCACAAAGTAGAACAGCTCCACCGAGTGAATCACCGGCTGGTTGTCGATGACGAACTGGCGGGTCTCCAGCGCTTCATCGCGCGTCTCGCCGGGGAACCCATAGAATGCCATCACGTGGTTCCAGATCCCCGCCTTCGCCGCCAGATGCAGGTTTCGCTGGATCACGCTCTTCTTGGCATGCTTGTCCATGAGGTTCAGCACCCGCTCGTTCGCCGACTCCATCCCATAATAGAGGGTGCAGCAGCCGGCCTTCGCCGCCAGATCCCAGATCTCCTGGTCTTGCAGGGTTTCTTCAAACCGGATCAACGTCGTCCACTTGATCCCGACGTTCTGGTCAACCAGCAGCTGTGATACCTTCTTAAACAACGCCGGCGGATAGGATTCATCGGAGAAGAGGAAATGACGGCAGTGATACTTGTCCCGCAACGATTTGATCTGTTCGACCACTTGCTGGGCCGGCACACCACGATACTGGTCGAAGTAGCCCTGGCCATGGTCGCAGAACGTGCAGCGGCCCCAATAGCAGCCGCGCGTCGCGAGGTAGGGAATGATCAGCTCCGGCACGAAGTAGCGATCCAGCGGCAGCCCCTCGAAATCCGGCAAGGGTAGCGAAGTCGTCTTTTCGGTATAGACTTCGGTATTCTCATGCACGCCTGAGGCATCGCGATACATCAAGTTGGGCACGGAGGCGATGGCCCGCTCGCCGTTCAACGCCTCGATGAGCCAGAGCAGCGCATGCTCCCCTTCATAGAGGATGGCCGAGTCGAAGATCTCGGTGAAAAATCGTTCCTGCTTCGGCAGCTCGTCCTGCAACCGCGTGATGACATTGCCGCCCACCACCACATGGATATGCGGGAACGACTCCTTGATCATCTTGCAAAAGGTCAGGCCCGCGAGCAGCTGCATCTGCGTCCCGATCGAGAGCCCAACGACATCCGGCTTCTCTTTCGCCACCGCCGGCATGACCAACTGATTGCAGATATCCCGATAGACGTTCACCTGTTCATCGTCCAGGCAGGCGAACACTTCTTTCGAGACACCAGGCCGATAGCCTAGATTGCTTTCCATTGGATAGAACACGAGCGACGCAGGATAGTAGGCGGTGGAAATGTAGGCCATCGCCTCGCGAAAGCAGTTCAAGGCTGTTTCGAGCTTCTCCGCCTCGTAGAATTGCGGGCCACGGACCACGAGCTTCGACTCTTCCGCCCGCTCCGCCAGATCGAACAGGTCTACTTCAGCCGCCTGCTCCAGCGCCGCCTTCTGACCCATCTCTTTATCCGTCAGTTCCCCTCGCAGCTCCTTCGCCTCCAAGGCCTTCAACTGCATGGTCTGGCGCGCCTTCACCCAGATGAGGAACTCCATGGTGAAGAAGTGGTCGTACATCTCGATATTGATATCGCGCTGCACCACGTGATGACCCGCTTCGCGCAGCACGGCCGTCAAAGAGGGCAAGGCCAGATAGGGAGCAGTCGGCACCCACTCAGGCGGAAAGAGCAGCATCACCTTGCTGGTCTTCCGCCCCCCCTGCAGAGGAACCAATCCTTGGATTTGTACGAGTCCTGAACTACTCATGCGTGTCTTCTTTTCCCTGCCCCATACTCTTACCTTTCACGTCTCACGTTTTACGCGTGACGATCACATCTTCCCCGCGAGAGAGGGTGGAGCCCCCGCAATATGGCTGGCCTGAAACTGAAGATCAGGCAATTTCTGCAATCCGAACCGCGCGATGTAGAGAAAAATGTATTCGCGAATGAACAGGCGCAAGTCCCAGCCAGGGTTATGGTTCCGCTCGAACTCCTCGAAGAGCCGCTCCGCCTCTTCGATACTCATGCCCTTCTTCACCGTGTAGTAATAGTCGAGGGCCAGATCCCATTCGGGATTCTTATAGACGGTTAGGCCCCACTTCTCCGGGTCCTTCGCCACAGGGTTATGTCTGCTCAAGTCGAACGTGCCGAAGCCGAGCGAATGGACATGGTCTTTGTTCGCTTCTAGAAATTGCACCGAGGACCAGGCTTCTTCCTTCGTTTCGCCGGGAAATCCAAAGAAGCCCATGCAGTGGTTCCAGATGCCGACATTCGCCGACATCTGCAGATGCTGCGTGATGATCTCCGTCGTCGTCGCCTTATCCATCAGCTTCAGCACCCGCTCATTCCCCGACTCATAGCCGAAGTGGAGATAGCGGCAGCCCGACTCCTTCGCATCCTGCCAGACCGATTCCTCCAGCAGGCTCTTCTCAAACCGCATGTGCGTCGTCCAGATGATGTCCATCTTGGAATCAATGAGCCCACGCGACAGCTTTCGAAAGAGTGCCGGCGGATAGGATTCGTCGGTGAAGTGGAAATGCTTGGCGCCGTACTTATTCTTCAAATACCCGATCTCGTCAATGATTTCCTGGATCTTCTTCGTCCGGTAGCCCGCCGTATAGCCCTCGCCATGGTCGCAGAACTCGCAGCGGCCCCAGTAGCAGCCTCTCGTTGCCAGATAGGGCAAGACTTTCGTCGGCACGAAATACTTTTCCAGCGGCAGCCCGTCGAAGTCCGGCGGCGGCAGAGATGCCATGTCCTCCGCATAGCTCGTTGGCGAGGTATGCACGCCGGTCTCGTCCTTATATATGGTGTTGGGCACGTCAGCGAGACTCCGCTTTGCTCCCACCGCCGCCACCAACTGCACAAAGGCCGTCTCCCCTTCATAGGCCACCGCACTGTCGAAGTATTGAAACAGCGGCGACTGCGGCAGCACATCGCGCAGACGGGTAACGGTGTTGCCGCCGATCGTGACGTGAATATGCGGGAAGTGCTGTTTGATGAGGGCGCAGAAGGTCATGGAGGAGAACATCTGCTGCTGCAAGACGATCGAGATGCCGATCACGTCCGGCTGCTCTTGTTCGATCACCGGCTTCACCAGATGCTCGAACACGTCCCGGTACACATTCACCTGCGTATCTTGAATGGCGTCCATCACCTCGGACGAGGAGAAGACCTTGTACGACAGATCCGTCTCCATCGGGGGCATGCAGACCCGTGCGGGTGAATAGACCATCGAGATCACGGAGGTAACCTCGCGGAACACTTTGATCGCCCACTCCAACTGATCGATATCGTAGAAGGTTTCCCCACGGATGATTGCCTTAGCCTTCTCCGCCTTCTTGATCAATTCATCGATCCGCTGCCTGGTCAAGTCACAGAGCGCCAACTGCAGATCCATCTCGTCGGCGCTCAGATCGCGCTTCTTCGACAGCTTGCGGAGCCGGTCGAGCTGCTGCGGCACCCGTCGCAGGACTTTCTTCAGAAAGTCCTCGCTGAAGTACCAGTCGTACATTTCGAGGTTGATGTCTTTTTGGATGACCGTATGGCCGGCCTGACGGAGGACGGCGGTGAGGGAGGGAAGGCTAAGATAGGGTTCAGAGGGATACCAGTCCGGCGGGAAGATGAGCAAAACCTTCATCTTCCGGCCACTGGTGGCTTCCGAGGTCTGGCGATGGAGCAGGATCAGCTCTTTAGAAGCCCGTTCGCCCTTCGAATACTCAACCCGCATGAAGGCGGCTCCTCTATCGAACCGGAACCCTGAAACTGTCAGAATGCCAATGGGTTAGACGAACAGAGCGCCCATTCTAATCGCCCGGGAGAAAGCGGGTCAAGGGCGGGGGAAACGGAGCGGTCAGATAGTCCTTTGTGCTCGCTGGAGCCATGTGGAGTAACGATGGTCATTGGACGCAAGAATGAGCTACCGAATGAGTCTGTCGTATTCCGCGTGCGTGCCAATCCAGAACCAGACAATACCGTCCGGTGCTTCTACCCCTACCACTCGGTACTGAAGACCAACTCTGGCTGACCAGAACCGGCCCACCTTCTTGAAATGCAGCGACGGATGCTGGGGGTTTGCCTTGAGGAGTTCAAATGCGTTGTTGGCTTGTTCACGGATTGGAGCAGGCAGCGCGTTGTAACAGGACCAAAAGTCAGGTGAGGCGTGATGGATCAAAGCATCTTCGACTGGCCGGAGGTGTGAACGCGAAGAGCTTCATCGGCCAACGCATCGAGCTTACCGGCTTTCACATCGGTCTCGAACTGACGATCCCAGGCCTCTGCGTCGAACGCCGCATACCACCGACGAAACGCCGCGAGCTCAGCGGGGGAAAACTTCTCAATCTGTTGTTCAATTGCTTCTACGTTGCTCATACATCACCCTATCTGCTCCAGGACGTGCGACGCGCTTGTCGTCTCGCCGCGCTCGGCCTCCTCGATAGCCGCGAGCAGCTTGGCCTCCTCTTCAGGGAGGAGTTCGAAGGTTTCGTCACCTTCCGGGGCCAACACCGTCACAATCGCTCCTTCGGGGAGACTCTTCGCATCGACCTTGATCGTCCCGCCGAGGACCTTTCCAGTGGTAATCAGCATGACGGCATCCTAGCACTTCATCGAGAAGCCGTCCAACATCCGATACGATCTGCATCCTTCATCTTCCGGCCGCTGGTGGCTTCCGAGGTCTGTCGATGGAGCAGAATCAGTTCTTTGGAGGCCCGCTCGCCCTTCGAATACTCAATCCTCATGAAGCACGGCTCCTGTATCGTGCCGGCACCCTGAAACTGCCAGAATGCCAAGGGGTTAGCGGATCAGAACGCCCCTTCTAAGCCCCGCTTGGAAGGGCGGTCAAGAGTTGTACGTGACGCCCGTGAACTGAAGAAGGGCGCGTCTTTTGTAAAGGCATACTTGACAGCAAGGCTGAACTCGCGCAGGATGATAGCGTGATCGAAAACTTCAAGCACAAGGGGCTTGCAAGATTCTTTGAGGACGATGACCTGCGAAAATTACCGGCATCACAGATCGACAAGATTGCCCGTATCCTGGCACGGCTGAACGAAGCGGTGACAGTACAAGACATGGCGCTACCGGGCTATAGGCTCCATCCCTTGAAGGGAGAGTTGGCCGGTTTCTGGTCCGTGACCCTGTCCGGCAACTGGCGGATCATTTTCCGATTCGAGAACAGCAGCGCCTACGATGTGGATCTCATTGACTACCGTTAAGGATAAGGAGCCCAACGATGCGTATGAAGAACCCTCCCCATCCTGGATTGTCGGTGCGGCATGACTGTCTCGAACCGCTGGGACTTTCCGTGGCGGAAGGAGCGAAGGTGCTGGGTGTCACGCGGCAGGCCATGAACAATTTGGTCAGCGGCAAGGCCGGGATTTCAGCCGAAATGGCGATCCGTCTGGAAAAAGCCTTTGGGGGTGGTGCCGAGACATGGCTACGGATGCAGGCGGCCTACGATCTGGCGCAAGTAGAGAAACATGTTGGGAAGATCAAGGTCCGGCGCGTGAAAGACGCATTGGCATCGGCCTAAACCCGATCAGAGCGGGAGGGAGAGGCAGAACACCCAGGTTGCTCCCGTGCTCCCGGAACGCGCGCCCTCAGAAGGGCCTCGTTCGACGGCCGCAATAGGAGCAACCTGGGTGCCCTGCCAGGAACAAGACAACGGCGAGCTTGGAAGGAGCATTAAATGTGGTCCCTCAATGCGCGCAGTTGAGGACCGTCTGACTACCCCCTTCAATACGAGGGAGAGAGATAAGGGGAAAGAGAGAAGAACTACGGCCTGGCAATTCTCTGTGCTCGCGCAACGCGCGGTCGCGGAGTCCCCTCGTTGGACGCGCGCACGTTGGGAAAGCGCCGGGCCTCCCTTTAGCTAGGAAAACTGAAGGCTGAAAATGGCATGACAGTTTGAGATAGAATCTGCGCTGTGGTCAGAAGCGGCCCCGGAAATTTGAACACGCCGATAGGTGGAGGATCTGCTCCCGTTGATGGCCCTACAGGGCGATGAAAGGGAGCAGAGAATGACAAAGAGAACGAGACGGACGCACTCAGCGGTGTTCAAAGCCCAAGTGGCGTTGGCCGCGATGAGCGGCGACAAGACGCTGGCCGAACTGGCCCAGCGGTTTGACGTGCATCCCAACCAGATTACGGAGTGGAAAC
>JANYBU010000278.1 GCA_025360665.1 Nitrospira sp. | reverse complement strand
TTCTGCGTTCTTTTCGAGTACGTCGTCGATTTCATCGACCAGCTTATCGATGTCTTCTTTCATCTTCTTGCCGGCTTCGATGACCTTCGGATTGGCCTTAACGTCGTCCTTCCCCTGCGGCTCTCGCCTGGGCTCTTGCTTACGCTCTTGTTTCTCCATCCGAGCACCTCCCGTGATTCTGGGAAACTCTCGTGGATCAGCCACCAGCGTGATCCCTTACGATCACCATACTCCACGATTATTTCAGCCGTCAAGCCGAGACAGAAACCGTGAAGCGATGCATGAGCGTGACAAGCGAGATATGCGCGACAGGCGCGACTCGATCAGATAAAACGCCCGCCCAGTCCCGCGCGTCTCGCAAGCTCCGCAAGTCGCGCTGTCACACGATCAGCGAGACGATCAAAAGCGCCACAATGTTGATGACCTTAATCATCGGATTGATCGCCGGACCAGCCGTATCCTTATAGGGATCGCCGACGGTGTCGCCGGTAACTGCCGCCTTGTGCGTGTCCGTCCCCTTCTTGCCCTGCTCTTCAATATACTTCTTAGCGTTGTCCCAGGCGCCGCCGCCGCTCGTCATTGAGATCGCGACGAACAGCCCGGTCACAATACTGCCGACGAGCATGCCGCCCAAGGCTTGAGGCCCCAGGATCACGCCGACCACAATCGGCGAGATGACTGGGATCAAGCCCGGCACCATCATCTTTTTGATCGCCGCCTGCGTCACGATATCCACGCAGGTCCCGTATTCCGGCTTGCCAGTTCCCTCCATGATCCCCTTGATCGTCCGGAACTGCCTGCGCACCTCTTCCACCACGAGGCTGGCTGCCTCTCCCACCGCTTTCATACAGAGGGCCCCGAAGATAAAGGGCAGCATCCCGCCCAAGAAAAGCCCGACCAGGACGGAAGGATTGGAGAGGTCGAACGTGCTCGCCCCGCTCCCTTTTGCCACCTCACGTGCATATTCGGCGAACAACACCACCGCCGCGAGACCAGCCGATCCGATCGCATAGCCCTTGGTTACCGCTTTCGTCGTGTTACCGACCGCATCCAATGGATCGGTGATGTCCCGCACCTCTTTGCCGAGATGGGCCATCTCCGCAATACCGCCTGCGTTGTCTGTGATCGGACCGAACGCATCGATCGCCACCACGATTCCGGCCATCGACAACATCGACACCGCCGCCACGGCCACGCCGTACAAGCCGCCCGATGCCGCGCCGCCGCAGACCCAGTAGCTCGAAAGAATCGCGCCGCCGATCACCACTACCGGCCACGCTGTAGACTCCATCCCGACCGCCAGTCCGGCGATGATGTTGGTCGCATGGCCCGTTTCACTGGCCTTGGCAATGGACTTCACCGGCGCATAGCTCTTGGAGGTGTAGTAATCGGTGATGAATACGAGTGCGAGCGTCACAGCCAAGCCGATCAACGCCGCGAGGTAGTAGCTCATCCCACTCACGCCACCCACACCCCCCATGATCGTGGTCGTCACGGGATAGAACGCCAACGCGGCAATGCCGCCCGCCACGAACAAGCCTTTGTAGAGCGCCGGCATAATCTCACCGCCCGGGCTCACCTTCACGAAGAAGATACCGATGATCGTCGCGAAGATCGTGACGCCCCCGAGGGCGAGAGGAAACAGAATCGGGGCGCTGACTCCCTTGAACAGCGTGAAGGCCAAGACCATCGCCGCTACCGTCGTCACCGCGTAGGTCTCGAAGAGGTCCGCGGCCATACCGGCGCAGTCGCCGACATTGTCGCCCACGTTGTCTGCGATGACCGCCGGGTTGCGAGGGTCGTCCTCCGGAATCCCCGCTTCGACTTTCCCGACAAGGTCGGCGCCGACGTCCGCCGCTTTCGTATAGATACCTCCGCCCACACGAGCAAACACCGAAATCAAGCTCCCGCCGAACCCAAGACTCAGCAACGCATGGATCGCCTTCTCCTGCCCAGCAAACTGCGATGCCACTGTATAGAAGAGGGTAATAGCCAGCAGGCCTAAGCCGATCAGCAAGAGCCCCGTCACTGCGCCGCCACGAAACGCCACCGTCAGCGCCGCATTCATCCCTTTATGAGCAGCCTGGGCCGTCCGGACGTTCGCCCGCACCGCGATGACCATGCCCACATACCCGGCCAGCGACGAAGCGCCGGCGCCGATCAGAAATCCGACCGCGGTCAGTAAGCCGAATTTATCGGAGATGGCTCCCGCTCCCCACAACAGGGCGAATAACACTGCGGCGACGCCGCCGACGGTCCGGTACTGACGATTCAGGTAGGCGCTCGCACCTTCCTGGATGGCCTTCGCAATTTCCTGCATCTTCGGGTTGCCGGCATCGAGTTTGAACACCCACATGGCCAGGTACAGGCCGTAGACAATGCCGGTCACCGCCGCTACCAACGCAAACGTAATAATGGCCGAGTCGCTCACAGGTCACTCCTCCTAATAGGTGAGGGGCTTTTATGTCACACGATTCCCTTTGGCTTCAACCCATCAAAAGTACTCGTAGGGGGGAAACCGCAGGGCAGTACAGGTTGAGTCTTGCAGCTAACTACCCGAAAAGTTGGGCCATTCTATACAGGTGACGAGAGAGGATCAAGGTAAAAGACAGGGGGAATCTCGCTCAACCGTCAACACACTTTCTCTGGCTAGACCCGCGGTTTAGGAAGACGCTTAGGGACTGCAACACCAAACCACATGGGACAACTCCATATCACGGGGAACCCAAGCCTATCAAGAGCTTCTGTAGCTTCTTGTGGCTTGCTGTTGTGTGGAGTGGTTCCCTCTAACCGTGACCAAATTCGGGTTTTTTGCATTTGAACCGTGACTAAAACCGGATCTGAAACGAGACTTCTTATCTAGGTAAATAGCAGGCTCTCGAACCGATTTGTCGGTAATATACTGGGGTTCCTCAAGAGGTAAACTGTACGGAGTCATCTAATGGCAAAACTCTCACCCGAAGAAACGATCAGGCAAATCGAAGAAATCCTCTGTGACATCGGAGAGCCCTTCGTAAGACGGGTACATCATGAAACAGGTTCACGCATCGAACTCTACTATCCTCAATCTCGGCAAAAACAGCCGCCCAAGTGGTTAGATCCCAGGGCAGCTTCGCCCACGGCACCTCAGAAGAATAAAGTTGCTCCTCCACAAACTCATGCGCCTGAACTTACCCCCGAGGAACGAAAAGAGAACGCCGTTCGTCTGGACGCATGTCTGAAAGACCTGGAAGATCATGACGTGCCCAGAAAAAGTGTAATGGCGATTCTGTCCCTCTACCATCCTGCGTGGAAAGCACGGCTAACTTGGTATTCTTCGCGTGTAAAAGATGTCCCGTACCTACTTAGGGAAGAAAGGGAGTGGCGCAAAAAACTCATACATTACATTGGGCGAATTGAACACCCTCCGCTTCCTGACAGTCTGAAACAGGCGGTCCTTGATGATTCCCTCAAGGCAATTGATCTGCTAGATAGAGCCATACGAAATTTCTGTCAAATTCAAAGCTTGCTCGCACAGACGGTCTTTCTTCGGAAAGGGGCTTGGTTCTCGCAAGCCCGAAAGGAATTGAATCGGTTGATGGCTCCGGCAATTAAGTCCAAACGTCTATCAAGAAGAATGGCGGCACATAGGACGTTTGAATTGCTGAAAGCTTTGGCACCGGAGGATGCACCAACAAGCGCGGCAAGCATTCGGTCAGGTAGTTATCAAACGATAGATA
>JANYBU010000277.1 GCA_025360665.1 Nitrospira sp. | reverse complement strand
GGAAAGTGGGACCGGCAAGGAGCTGATTGCGCGGGCGATCCATGCGAATGGGCCTCGTCGGGACAAACCATTTATTCCGGTGAATTGTGGGGCGTTGCCGGATACCCTGCTGGAGTCGGAAATGTTCGGGTATGAGAAGGGGGCTTTTACCGGCGCGGTGGGAAACAAAGTCGGCCTTTTTGAGTCCGCGAACGGGGGCACGTTGTTTCTCGATGAGATCGGCGAGTTGGGGCAGGCCGTGCAAGTCAAGTTGTTGCGGGTGATGCAAGATCACGAAGTCCGCCGTGTCGGCAGCACGACATCGACGAAGGTTGATGTCCGTATCATTGCCGCGACGAATCGAGATCTCGAGCAGCTCGTCAAGGAGGGGAAGTATCGGGACGACTTATTTTATCGGCTCAATGTCGTACGAATTACCTTGCCGTCGCTGGTAGAGCGGCGGGAGGATATTCCGATGTTGGTGCAGCATTTCATGCAGAAATGCGCGGCGGGGTCGGCGCATGCGGTGCACGGGGTGCTGCCGGAGACGATGACGTTGTTGATGCAGTATCGATGGCCGGGCAATGTGCGCGAGTTGGAAAACGCCATTGAGCGGGCCGTCTCGTTGAGTCACGGTCCGCTCCTCACGCCGGACGATCTGCCGGAGTCACTGCGTCAGACGGAGCTACCGTTGAAGGAGACCGCCGGGGCGATCGACCACAACGATGAGGGGTGTTTGTCGCTTGAGGAGGTCGAGAAGCGTCATCTCGTCCGCGTGCTGAAGGAAACCAAGGGGAATAAAGTCAAAGCCGCAAAGATTCTCGGCATAGATCGGCGCACGCTCTATCGGATGGCTGAGCGGTTCGGATTGGATCTTGGCGATGATGCCGACAGCGGAGAGAAAGAGTAGAAGCCAGGGTTAGCTGGATACAGAAAAACTATTACGGCACGCCAGAACTTCATCTGGTCCGCATGTCTAGGACAACGAGCGGGAAAGGCGAGACTGGCGGGACGAGCGAGAGGAGCGAGGATTCGAGGTCCGAAGTTCGAGGTTTTCGGAACTTCGAACCCAGAACTTCGAACTTCGGATCGCGCCTTTCGCGCACGCCTCGCGCGTCACGCGCCACGGTATGTGGCGCTGGCAGACTTTTTCAGCATCCTGCTAGATGACGAGGAGGGCGAGCCTAAGTACGCGAAGAGTGCAGGTCACTTGGCTTTACTAGCCTTCAATCGATAGACGAGATGGGTGTCAGTCTCCGAGACGCCGTCGATCTCATGAATCCGCTTCAGCACCAACTGGGTCAGAGCATCCTGGTCCGACACTTCCACCACCACAATAATATCTGGCTTGCCCCAGCAGGGGTCGATGGTCTTGATCTGCTTGATTCCGGACAGAGCCCGAACCACATCGCTCGTCCGTCCCGGTAGTACATTGATGAGTATGTAGGCCCGATCCGACATAATGATCCCGCCATCGATTGGGGCGTGAATCGTACAAGGCACCGCAGGAATAGCGGGGTCATGGCCAACGTAGCGGATGCTCGTCGGCTCTGTCAATCCGGGAGTGCCTACAGACGATGTAGGGAGCGTGGCGCCGGCAGGCTTAGATTTCTTCATTCATAACCTCATTTCGGGGCGACGAGTACGTCGATAACAAATGAATCGTTCACGCTCGTGAGACTAGCTTCGAGGCCTCGCGGGTTCCCGATACGACCCTCGGGGTCGTACATAAAGCACAAGAGCGTTGCGCAGCGGTCGTGGGATCGATACCGCTCTGTATCAATCCGGAGTTGGTCGGTGAGGTCTTTGGCGTTGAGACCGGGGCGTGTTTTCTTCACGATCACCGCAAGTCGACTGTCGTTCAGCAAGAATGTCGTGCGCGGGGCTCCGCCTGAATAACTCGGCGTCCATTCATCCGTGCCGATATCGTCGAATTGGATCCGTAGGAGTGCATGCAGCAGATCCTGCACATCAATCTCGTCTTCCACACTTATCGTGGCTCGATATTCCCCACGGAGTCGCAACTGCCGAGCGACGGAGTGGAATCGACAACAGAGTGTCTTCACGAGTTCGACAGGGTCCGATCCTGACTGAGGAGACTGAGGTGCGGGCTCCTGGTGTGAGGAGGAGCTGATCGGCATCGAGGGATGCGGCTGCAGATGCATAGAAACGGGAGGCGGTTCCTGCATCTGGTGCTGTGGGCTGGCGGAGGGAATCGGAGGCACGATGGGTTCCGGCTCACGTCGTGGTGGCTGCGGTGGCCTGCTGGCATCGGACGAAGCCGCCTGCGCGGTCTGCGGAGTTTGTGGTGGTAGATGCAGGGGCACCGGGGCAAGCCGAGCCACCGGTTGCGGTGGGGGAGACAACATCGCCGTGGTGGTCAGGGCTGGTGAAATCGGCGGTGGTTCGGGCAGAGTTGTGGATGGTATCAGAGGCTCCGGCTCTCTCGAAGAGGCTGAGGGTGCCAGGGGGGCCGGAGGTGGACTCGGTACTGTGGTGGCTGAGGACAGGTCGAGATTCGTGGTCATGGCGACGGACATGATCATTGGCGGTGGCGTGGCGGGTGCTGTTTGCATCATGGTCATGTGGACCATCGGGGGCGATGACGGCACTAAGGCCATCTGTGGGCGCGTAGGTATTGGTGGAGCCGCCACCGTTGGAGGGATCTGTTGGGGAGAAGGTCCTCCTTGGAGGTCATGTTTCTTCTGCTCAAGTGTGGCAATAAGAGTCTTGATCAGGGCGATGCTCTGCTGCGTGTCCTCGGGGCTGTCCATGAGGAGTTTGTGGTGCCGATGCTCCTGGAATTCCGGGGACTTTTCGCCAAACGTTCGGCGAATGCACTCGCGGAATTGCAACTCTGTTCTAGCCCTGGCCGCGTCGAGATAGGGGAAGCCTTCTCGGCCAAGGTCTTCCACCTGCGCGAGGAATTCCTGGAGCTTCCCGACGCCACGGGTGAGCTCTTCAATCGTGGCAGCTTTGGACCGTGAGCGGGACGGTTCTGATGTTTTTGCTCGTGCCATGGAGTGTGGGAAAAGTCTAGCCCAGCCTCCACAACGTGGCAAGAAAACATGGGAAAGCAAACAGGGGTAGTATGGGCCAGCTGAGTGGAATGACAGTTCTTGCTGAGGACAACGGCGGCGGGTGCAAGCGGTGTGGTTTGGTGCCCCCGATACGAATTGAACGTACGACAAACGGTTTAGGAATCTGTTTATCTAGCAATAATATCAAATACTTATTGACTTGTTTATAGGTGTAGTTTATACTTTATGGTGTGAAATGTAAGCCCTCTGAGACGCCGCGTGGGAACCAAGATGAGCGGCGAGAGAGCGTGCGAGTGGTGCCCCCGATCCGACTTGAACGGATTGCCTCCGGTTTAGGAAACCAGCGCTCTATCCTGATGAGCTACGGGGGCACGGGAGGAATTATACACAATCTAGCAGGTGAGGGAACAGCATGAAACGCGCCGTCCTGTATGCCAGGGTGTCCACCAGCAATCATGGTCAAACAACCGAAAACCAACTGGTGGCGCTCAGAGAAGTCTGTCAGCATCAGGGCTGGACGATTGTTGCAGAACTCTCCGATGAGGTGTCAGGCAGCAAGGGGCGCGAAGATCGCGCTGGATTCGATACTCTGCTCAAGGGCATTACGCGCGGTACATATGATGTGGTGCTATCATGGAGCATCGACCGGCTCGGTCGTTCAATGACCCATCTCGTCGAATTCATGAACATACTCAATTCGTCGAATGTGGACTTGTATGTTCATCAACAAGCGGTGAATACCGCGACTCCTGCCGGGCGTATGGTGTTCGGAATTTTTGCTGCACTAGGGGAATTTGAAAGAGAGATTATCCGCTCAAGAATCCATGCGGGACTGCATCGCGCTCGGCTAGAGGGAAAGCGTCTGGGTCGTCCATCAAATGTGAATGACGCGGTGAGAGCCTCGGTCAAAGTGCTCCGCGAACAGGGATGGTCCCTACACCGCATAGCCCGAGAACTTCGCATAGGCGTTCAGACAACCTCAAAGATTCTCGCAGCCGCATGAAATCCCGCAACGCGCTCACTGAAAAGATCGTCAAGATTCGCAGAGGGCTCGCCATCTACAAAGTGGGTGCCTCACCCTATTGGCAATGTCGGATGCGGATTCCGAGTAAAGGCAGCTACCAGTGCCGGTCCACGCAAGAAACGGCTCGCATTGAAGCACGAAAGACAGCGGAAGAACTGTATGACAGTGTGCTCCAGCGGCATGTGGTGCCTGAAGTCCGCAAAGAACTCACCTTTGATTACTTCGCCGGCAAGCTCATACGGAAACAATATGAACTGGCGAAGCGAGGGGTGCGCTCTCTCCAACTGGCAAAAGGCGACGAGTGGCT
Organism: Nitrospira sp.; assembly: GCA_025360665.1. Lineage (GTDB taxonomy): Bacteria > Nitrospirota > Nitrospiria > Nitrospirales > Nitrospiraceae > Palsa-1315. The sequence goes on along the minus strand of JANYBU010000277.1, from coordinate 1,399 downwards.
CATCAATAACGAAACGACAGGGTTGCTGAAGTATTTCGGCGGGCGTGACATTACGCAGATTCGTACCAAGGATGTGAACGCGTATCTAGAATTTGTCAAAGAGACCCGTGTCGAACCCTTTGCCTTTACCACCTATTCTAATCGCATCTCCTGCATTCGTAAGATTCTCAAGGTGGCGCGGGACGAAGGGGTCATTGATACGGTGCCAGATACGCCACGACCACCCAAGAAAGATAATCCTCGCCCCTTCTTTCGTTTTGCTCCGCTGGTGTCTGCCAAAGAGGACGAATACCAGAAAGTGCTAGAAACCGCGAAGCAGATGGCACAGGAAAAGGTCCAGGTCCGCTGGATTCCCGTCACACTGGAACTCTATGACCTCATCCTGTTCTTGATGCACTCCTTTCTGCGCCCAACCGTGTCTGAACTCTATTCACTGCTTCATCGGGACATAACGATTGCATCGGACTCCCCCAAGCGGCTCCTTCTGACGATACGCAAAGGCAAGACTGGGCACCGTGTCACGAATACCTTGGAAGCGGCGGTGTCAGTCTATGAACGCTGCCGAAAACGATATCCCAACTCGACCTCTGACGATTATGTGTTTCTCCCACACTATCCCAACCGTGCGACAGCGAGGAATATCATCGGGAGGCAATTCCAAGCCCTGCTCAAGCGGGCGAACATCCAGCACAGCGACCATGCTACGCCGCATTCGCTCTACTCAATTCGGCACACGGCGCTCTGTATGCGGCTGGTCAAGTCAAAAGGAGAGGTGAATATCTATAACCTGGCGAAATCGGCAGGGACTTCTACAGAACAATTAGAACGCTTCTACCTACGCAACCTCCCGCCTTCTGCGGAATTGGCAAAGAACCTACAAACCTTCGGTGATGACTAGCTGATTTACAACCACTATCCCCGCTCGCCACTTGCGCCCCCTTCGCATCCCTCCTAGAATACGCCACCCTGTGAGGCTCCGATGCCCTTCTCAATTCGTCCATACCGTCGCTTCCCGGTGCAATGTTCCGTCACCTACAACGCGGGTTCCTTCCAAGGACGAGGCATCGTGTGGAATCTATCGTGTTCTGGTTGGCGTCTCTCTGGTGATCTGCCGATGCGACCAGGGGAAACGGTCTCATTGACTGTCACGCTGCCGAATGAACAACGGATCGTAGTGCCGGAAGCGGTGGTGCGGTGGTCACGAGGTCAGGAGTTTGGGATCGAGACGGTTGAGACTCCGAAACATACAAAGGCTCGTCTCTGGCATTACGTGAAGAGACGGGTGCAGGAACCAACGGAGAGCATCTCATGAGTAACGACCAACGCCCCAAGCGTGAAACCATGTCCCTCGAAGAAGCGACTATCTCCAACATGTGGGAAATCGCCGCGATTGTCGAAC
>JANYBU010000251.1 GCA_025360665.1 Nitrospira sp. | reverse complement strand
GGCAGCGACCTGGAGGGCCAGGTCGTTGACGAACGACTTAAACTCTTCGTTCCGGGCGACGAAGTCGGTTTCACAGTTGACTTCGATGAGCACACCGATTTTTCCGCCCATGTGGATGTAGGCGTGTACGAGGCCTTGCTTAGTCTCCCGGCCTGATTTTTTCAGCGCGGCGGCCAAGCCCTTTTGACGTAGATGATCGATGGCTTTCTCCATATCGTCGCCATTCGCGGTGAGCGCTTTCTGGCAATCGAGGATGCCGGCGCCTGTTTTTTCTCTCAGTTCTTTGACCAGCTGACTTGATCCAGCCATACGTGACGGTCCTTTTGGGTAAACAGTGAATGTGGTAACTGACGCAAGCAACACCAGGCGTTATAAAGCCGGTGTGCTCGCGAAGCTGATGGCCGCTACCTTGTCTCCCCCTGCGGGAACGGGTTTGAAATCCGCTTCTTCGCGTTGTGTCCGTATATGGGCGCCTTCAATGCAGGCGTCGGCAATGCGAGACGTAATGAGCTTGATGGAGCGAATGGCGTCGTCGTTTCCAGGGATGGGGTAAGTGATATGGCCCGGATCGCAGTTTGAGTCCAGGATCGCGATCACGGGGATCTCCAACCGGGTCGCTTCCTGTACGGCAATGTGCTCGATGCGTGTGTCGAGTACGAAGACGGCTCCTGGAACGCCGCGCATATCCTTGATGCCGCTCAGATACTTCTGGAGCTTGACGATCTCCTTCTGCATCTTCATGATTTCTTTTTTCTTCAGCCCGTATTGGCTGGGATCTGCCAGCTTGGCCTCCAGCTTTTTCATCTTATCGATACTCTTCCGGATGGTCTGGAAGTTCGTGAGCATTCCGCCGAGCCAGCGTTGGTTGACGAAGAACATGTTGGCGCGCAAGGCTTCTTCTTGAAGGATCTCAGCGGCCTGTCGCTTGGTGCCGACAAACAGGACCGACTGGCCGGAGGCGACGGTGTCGCGGACGAAGGCATAGGCCTGCTCCATCCGAGTCAGTGTTTGCTGAAGGTCGATGATGTAGATGCCGTTGCGTTCCCCAAAGAGGAACTTCTTCATCTTCGGGTTCCACCGATTCGTCTGGTGCCCGAAATGGACACCCGCTTCTAACAATTCCTTGATCGAAACCACTCCCATGCCTTCACCTCCCCTCAAGACTTGCAGAGCGCCTGCTGACGCAGGCGAGGGGGACTGGCCCTCTTATTCTCAAGTCGAGCGACGTCCGTGACGCCGATATGAATTTGGTACTATTCCTCCACGCACGAGATTGTGCGGGAAGGAGACGGTCTCCTGACCACTAAAGCCTTGGCACGCTAGCATGGTGACGGTGAGTTTGCAAGACCAGCCCCATCCCCTCGCTTGCTCCCTCGTTCGACCCGGTGTTAAGCTCGCACAATTGTTGGAAGGAGTCGATGCCGAACATTTTGCTCTTAGTCTCGCCGAGCTGTGGGGCCTGCCCGTCGGCGAAGAGTCTCTGGAAACAGTTGCGGGTAAAATATAGCTTTGGCTATCGCGAGGTGGATATCACCACAGAGGATGGACGAAACCTCGCCGACCGGCATTCGGTCAGGGCTGTGCCTGCCACCATTATCGATGGGCGACTGACGTTCGTCGGCGTCCCGAGTCGGGAGAGCGCTGAGAAGGCCCTGCTGCTCAAAATGAAACCGCGCGAGTAGGGGAAGGACCACTCCATGGTCGATGACGACGATTTTGAACTGCCTGAGCTCCCTGTCATCGACAAGGGACCTCCGCCCGAGTGCCCCATGTGCGGCGAGCCGATGGGATTCATCGATGGCGACTGGTGCTGTGTGGATTGCAATGGGGAACTGTTGGGGCCGGAAACCGGCTAACCAAGTGAGTCGTGCTATGTGATGGGTGAGATGAGTCCTAGCCACAAAGAGAACATCATGGCTCTCTGTCCGGTTTCTGCTCATCACCCATCACCGATCACTTGTCACGATTCCTGATGCTTCGCATCGTTACCGGGCCTTTTCATCCGACTCTTAATCGTGCCCTGGTCGAGGACATTCGGTCCTGTAAGACCGGCGATCCCTTTGCTCCCCTCGCCGTCATCGTTCCCTCGGCCTCCCTGGTCGAGCAGCTGAAACAGTCCCTCACGCATCATGAGCCTCGCGCTTTCCTCAATATCCACTTTCTGACGTTCCACCAGTTGGCCCTCCGTTTGCGCGATGATCTCGCAGCGGTCTCCGCCACCAGTCCGGAACCGGCACTGCAACTGGTCGACGATTTCTTCTTCGAACAATTGGTGCGGCAGGTGGTTCGGCGCAAGCTTCCAGGGCTCGAGCCGCTTATGCACTTACCTGCTTCACCAGGAACCTGGAAAGGCTTGTGGGCGACGGTGCGCGACTTGAAAGACGCGGTGGTCGAGCCGACGACGGCGTTGAAGGCTCTCACGGAAGGAGTATTCGAGGAAGATGACCGACCCTGGCTCCGTTCCCTGTTCACC
>JANYBU010000242.1 GCA_025360665.1 Nitrospira sp. | reverse complement strand
GCCCCTCCCCCGGGCGCCGTCCCCGGCGCTTGAGCGTGAGCGCCCGCAACCCGCCTTCCCGGTCGAGCCGCATCCACTTGCTGATCGCTCGCAGACTCGCCCCGAATGTGCGTGCGGCGTCAGTCTGCGACATCCCGCCGCAAACCACCCGCACCGCCTGGCGACGCAACAGGTGCAGCGCCGACGACTCCAATGTCCTGGCATCCGTTCGCCTGGGCATGCCAGCATGATAGCATACTACGCACTATTTAGTGAACTGATCAGTATCAACATATCGGGGTAAAGAAATAGGTGTCAGAGACCATTGTTTGCAGGGGGAACGTGCCGTAACCGTTTTCGGAAATCCCCGCGTGTTGAGCCTACCGGTAAGCTGGCCGATACATTCTTCTCCTACTAAGCATCGATGGCCTTCACGATCTGACCGCACGCGTCCCATCGAAAGGTTAAGGCTAAGGTCGAGACTGAGGGGCGAGAATGCGCTTAGCCGGATTGATCGTTGCTCAACCTGAGCCGCAACCTTAACCTCCTTCTGTGGGTACGACCGCGCGTTGCGCGAGCAAGGGGAGTAATCAGACCGCCCCACCATTCGAAAGGGCTGTTCCGGGAGGCGCTGGAGCGACGGGCTCTGCCACCCCGCTTCCGTTTGGTGTGATTGATTCAGTGGGTTGCGTGAAGAGAGTCTGTCTGCCGTGCCACGAGCCCGCGTTATTCACGAGAGTTCGTGACGAAACCGCCCGAAAGCGCGTTCTTCATGAAGCGTATCTCGTATGTGATGATGAGACACATTCATTCCATTCTGCGCTTCATGCTTCACGAGCGACGCTTTACGCGTAAGCGTAGCGGATTCGCGTTTGAAGTAGAAACCTTTGTGAATGATACGGGTTAAGATCAGGCCGCTTTGTCGATCTGCTGCGCGACAGCTTGGGTGTAAGCGGCTTCGAGGGCTTCGTTGTCCTCTGCTTGCTTCCTCAGTGGCTGATGCAGCTGCTCGAGTTCGCGGATACGCCGATCTCGTTCGTCTTTCTGCAGCTCGACTTCTTGGAGTGCGGTCACCGGGCTCTCGATCGCCTGCAATTTCGAGGTGGCCTCTCTCAATTCACGCCGCGCCTTCTTCAGCATCTGCTCTTTGAGGTGCATCATGGCGGTGACGTCCGCGAGCTGTTTTGTGACGGTGCCGGCGGATACGTTTCGCAGCAGCCAACCGACTACGCCGCCGATTCCAGCTGCGATGATGAGACATCCCAACATTTGATTGATGAACATGCTCATAGGTCGGTCTGTCCTTTCACTCGTAGCTCGATGCGCCGATTGCGTTGGAGGCCGGCCCGATTCTCCGCCACGGACAGCGGTCGTGAGGCGCCATAGCCGACGGCAGTGAACTGCTTGGGCAGACCGTGCTTGGTAAAGTAGCGCCGGACGGCATCAGCTCGGCGCTGGCTGAGTTGAAGATTATAATCCGGCTCGCCGTATTTGTCCGTATGCCCGCCAATTTCGATGGCTGTGCGAGGGGACTGCTGTAATTGGGCAATCAGCTGGTCTAGTGTGGCAAGGCTGCTGGGCGTCATCGTTGTGCTGTTCGATTCAAACTCGATGGACCCGCGCGCGAGGATCTCATCCATTTTCTTCTGGAGCAAGGGGGAGGGGATCTCAGCCAGTGATGGAGTTGTCGGGGATGGGGCCACCGACAGGGATGGAGCCTTCGGGGAGGGGGCCATCGCTTGGGATGGAGCGGCCGGGGGTGCGGCCTTCAGGGATGGGACCGCCGCCAGGAAGGGATTCGCCTTGGATGGAGCCTTCGGGGATGGCACCGCCGCTAGGGATGCTGCTGCCTGGGATGCGGCTTTCGGTGATGGGGCCGCTGCCAGGGAGGAAGCCTTCGGAAACAGACTCGCCGAGGATGGACCCGCCAGAATACGATCTTCCAGCTCTAGCCCTGCCTGCGTCAGAGGAGCAATATCTCGTAGCACGGTGGCCTTGGCACGATTGCTGTCGACCTGGCCGCTCACGACAATCGTGCGGCCGTCGATGATGATGGAGCCTCGTTCTGTCATGTGCGCTAAGACGGGGAGGACCTGGGAGACGTTGTCGGCCCAGGCGACAGGCCCCACTCTCGGATCCACCGCCAACTCATCGACGACGTTGCCAGGTGTGGCTCCATAAAGCTCTTGGGCTCGCTGAAGGATTGCGGCCTTGCTGGTCTCACTGGGAAGCGAGCCACGGAGGATCAGCATTCCATGCTCTATACGTGCATGAAAGTTGGCAGGGGTGGCTGGGCCCGATGCTGTTGATGGGGGAAGGTGGCGTGGAAGGCAGAGAGCGGCAAGGAGGCCAAGTGCAACAACACCAGCTGCTAAAATCGCTGCACTCTTCATGGCTCACCTCTTGGACGGACAGGCGTCTGCATGCCTGAGTAAAACCTAGCAGATAAGTGAAAAAAAGGTGTCAGGAGCCACTCTTCCCCCAAGTATTTTTTCCAGTATGTGAATCTTGGACAGCCCGTGATCGGAATACCTGGTCTCTATGGGGGTGGTGGAAGCCACGAAGAGTTTCGAAAGCCTTGAATTCACGCCCTTTGCGACAGCGCTGTCTTATGGGGAAGCTCCTCCTAGGTTTTGGACAGGATTTGCAAAGCCAGGAGAACTCGAGTCCAAATTAGAATGCATTACCTTGAATTTCAATGGGTTATAGGCAAGAAGACTCTGGTTAAGTCCTGTCTTGGACAGCAGGGGGGCAGAAACCATTATCTGAGTTAACAACCTAAATTCACTCGGGCCGGCGCTGTAACGGTTTGGGACGTCCCCACGATTTGAGTCTGCCGGGAAGCTGGCTGATATATTCTCCTCCCACCACACATCGATCACTTGGCAGAATGCTGAAACAGTCCGCCAGCAGAAGAAGATCGTCGTTTGTGAAGCGTGAGCGTATCTCGTTATTCTCGCGAGACTCGCGTGACTTGCGAGAAAAGCGGGACGGGTCTGAAGTTGTATCTTTGCGAGTCGCGCCTGTCGCGCACGTCTTGTTTGTCTCGCTCACGATTCATGAACGACGGGCGACGAGAACGACGCGTTCGATGCGCTGTTCCGGGAGACGCTGGAGCGAAGAGCTCTGCCACCCCGTTCCCAGCCTGCCCCCCCTTCGGAGGTAACTCCTTTAGGTCTTTTGCAGAGGGTACGCGTTGGATAGACTTTCTCATAAGACGAGAGTCGTGCGCAGCGCAGCATCCTGCGTTGTCGCCACCAGCAGTGCGGGTGTGCAGGAGAGGTCGAAGGAGGGCCACGCCATGAAAGCTAAACAGATAAAGATCGGAGACTCTCGGTGTAGTGAGCGCTTCGCGTTCCAATGTTCCATCGTCCTTGCCAGCGGCATGCAGGTGGGCGAGGGACAGACCCTTAACATGTCGGAGCGTGGCTGTTTAGTGGAAAGCTTCCTACCAGTCAAAGTGGGAGATAATCTTCAGCTGCGCCTCTCCTTTCACGAATCTGAACCGTCCATGCGTGTGCCTCGGGCGGCTGTATGCTGGGTCCAGGGACTCCGATTCGGCCTCGAGTTTATTGGGATCGAAGAGAAGGATCGCGCTCGCCTCACCCGCGTTGTCACCCTGCTGGGGGGGGGATCCATGGGCAAGAAGTTACGGCTAGTCAGGACTGAGGGAGGCGGTCGTAACCGTTTTGGGAAATCACCGCGAGTTGCGCCTGGTGGGAAGCTGGTTAATATATTCTCCTCTCACCACACATCAATCACTTAGCAGGATGCTGAAACAGTCCGCCAGCATAAGAAGACCGTTATTTGGTTTGTTTGGTTTGTCTCGTTTATTTGGTTGAACCAGACTAACCGGATAAACCAGATGAACCAGATAAACAAAACAAACTAGATCAACCAGACAGACTGGGCCTGCTCCAGACGTGCAGACCAGTATCGCTACTTCCTCTTCCGCCACTCCCACGGCGGCACCGACTGCGGATCGGTCCACACGCCTTTCTTGGCCTCTCGTGCTGCCTTTTCTAGCCCTTCCAGCACCGTATCTTTAGGCGTGTTGCCTCGATACCACCAGCACAAGCCTCGCTTGACGAGTTCCTGGTTGAGGTTCATGCCATCAGGGAGGATCACATCTCCGATCGTGCGTCCATCCTCATCGAGACCATGAGTCTTGAGCGTGACGTCCTTCCGGAAGACGAGATCAGCGGCGACGTGCTCGGCAATGAGGCCGAAGGCCTGGCCTTTTTCTGGGCAGTCGATCCCGTTGAGGCGGATATGCTCAGGGTGGTGATTGTGCTGTACTTCGAAGATGTCGCCCTCGATGACACGAATGACGGGGCTGGTGAATTCGGCGGCACGGGTATCGGGATCCACGCCTATTTTGAAGTCCGCCCATGCGGGAGTGGCGAGACAGACGAGCAACAGCACAAATGGTACTACATCGCACGTGAGGGAGCATTGCACAGGGACGCGGCGGTAGGGATGAATCATGAATGGCATGGAGGCTGCTCCAAACAGAAGGGCCATTTTAGGAGGGTGGCTTGGTGAAGGCAATGCCTATCCCCCGCAATACTGGGATGTGGCGGCCACGTGGGGAGGCTCGGAAGGTACTGTCAGTGAGCGAATACTCTCTAGCAGGATGCTGAAAAAGTCCGCCAGCATGAGAAGACTGTTATTTGGTTTGTCTGGTCTATCTGGTTTTTTAGTTGAGCGAAACTAACCAGATAAACAAAATAAACCAGATCAACCAGATAGACCAGACAAGGCGAAGCATTAATGGGACAGGATTGTAAGCCCTCGACACTTCCCCCTCGGGCGACCTGGTGTGCTCCCAACTGCATGCGCGGGTTGTCTTCCCTGTCCGTGTTATGTGAAAAGAGTGCAGCACAGTTTCGGAAGTTTGACTCTTCAAGAAAATGATGGGAGGGCAGAATGGATCACGGTCTGATCGCGCATCTTGGTCCGCTTGCGGCGTTGGCTGGAATCTGGGAAGGGGAGAAGGGTGAAGATGTGGCACCCTCGGATGATCGCGGAGCTGAGCGCAATCAATTTCGTGAACGGATGACCTTCGATCCCATGGGTCCGGTGCGTAATCATGAGCAAACGCTCTATGGGTTGCGCTATGCCACGACGGTGTGGCGTATCGGGGAGGCGGACCCGTTTCATGAAGAACTGGGATATTGGCTGTGGGATGCCGACGCGAAACAAGTGCTTCGCTGCTTCATTGTGCCCCGGGGGATTACGGTGATTGCGGGAGGTACGGTCGAACCTTCGGCCCAGTCTTTTTCACTTGCTGCGGACGTGTCGTCGCACACGTACGGCATTTGCTCGAATCAATTCTTAGATAAGGCGTTCAAGACGATGCGGTATGAACTGACCGTGACGATGCTCGGTGGTGACCGGTTTCGTTATGAGGAGGATACACAACTCCAGATTCCAGGCCAAGCAGAGCTATTCCATCACACGGACCAGAACACCCTTTCGCGCGTCAGGTCATGAGTCGGATCGGCTCCACTGCAACGGGCGCGCGAAGCCGCGAGGGTGGGAGGCGTGCCTACACAGTGCGTTGATTGGCTGAGAGGCGAGCCCGCCTGTACACAGGGAATCCCTGTGCAGGCATGTCGTAGCGGCGAATCCACGATTGCCGCAAAAGCATTCATGAATAATGTGGGCTAGCTTGTCCACCATGACTGAAGACTGAAGATCAGATGACTGACAAGGCGAACGAGAGAGCAGACTACCAGGGATCGGCGTTCTTTTCGTACGGGTTCCGGCCGTTGTTTCTTGGTGCGGCACTGTTTGCCGGTGTGGCGGTCCCTGTCTGGATCCTGCTGCTCACAGGAGCCGGCGACTCGGATTTCTTCTCTGCCGCTCGACAGTGGCATGTGCATGAGATGGTCTTCGGTTTTCTGCCGGCTGTGATCATGGGCTTCCTGCTCACGGCGATTCCCAACTGGACCGGCCGGACGCCGATCAGAGGGCGCGAGCTGAGGCAGTTGTGCACCTTGTGGTTGGCCGGACGCCTAGTCATGGCCATCCCATTTCTCACGCCTCTCCTGTCTGCCTGCGTAGATGCGGCATTTCTGGTCATAGCCGCGGGGCTGGTCTGGCGAGAAATTGCAGCCGGGAAGAGCTGGCCCCATGCGCCGATAGGAGGTCTGATCAGTCTGCATGCCGGCGCGAACATCCTGTTCCACGTGCGGGCGCTGAGTGGTGCAGCGACGGATCTTCCCGAGCGAATGGCACTTGCGCAGGTCATGGTGCTGCTGGCGCTCATCGGTGGGCGCGTCATCCCCAACTTTACCTGCGCTTTCCTCGCCGAGCAGGGCATGTCCGAACAGCCTGTGCCATTTTCCCGTTTCGATGGCCTGTCGGTGGTGCTCGTAGGCATCGCGGCTGTCGCATGGACCGTTCAGCCGCAGGCCATGGTGACAGGCGGGCTGTTGGTGGCGGCCGGGTTAACCAATCTAGGCCGCTTATTGCGCTGGTATGGTTGGGTCACGTGGCGGGAACCGTTGGTGCTGACCCTACATCTGGGCTATGCGTGGCTGGCGTTGTCGCTGCTGGTATTGGGATGCGCGATTCTCGAGTGGGGTCTGCCGACGACGGATGCGGTGCACGCGCTTACCAGCGGCGCAGTGGGTGTGATGACCCTGGCGATCATGACCCGCGCCGGCCTGGGCCATACGGGGCGCCCTAAACACGCAGGCCCCCTGACGGTTTGCATCTACATATTGGTCAACCTGGGTGCGTTGCTGCGGGTATTCGGGCCGTCCATTGATCTCTCGACGAATTTCGTCCTTGGGTTAGCTGCGATGAGCTGGAGCGGCGCCTATCTGTTGTTCGCCCTGTTCTACGGCCCGTTCCTCCTTCGCCCGAGTATCGACGAATGACGGCATGGGGGGAGCGGCTAAGCGTCGCTCCTCATTTGGAGTTCGACCCCTGGGGGAGTTGACGCCATCTACAGAACGACGTAGCTTGTTGCTGGCTCTTGAGTCAGCAGCTACCCATCCACAGACCGATCTGGCTGGATATGGTGTTGCAACCTTTATCTGGCATCCCCGCGTAGCCTGGGAGAGGGGAGTGAGGCCAGGGACTTTCACGAATCCGATAACAATCGATGACGGACGGAAAGGAAGATGCAAGCTGCAATATTATTGTACGACGGCATAACGGCGCTCGATGCAATCGGCCCGTACGAGGTGCTGCAGTCACCGGGGCTCGGTATTGACGTGCGTTTCGTTGCGCGCGAAAAGGGCCTGAAGCGCACCGATTTCGGGCGACTCGGCTTGATGGCGGACTACACCCTTGAGGAAACGCCCAGGCCCGACATCCTGCTGGTGCCCGGCACTGCGTTTCTGCAAGCGATAATGGGCGACCCACTGGTTTTGGAATGGATCGCGGAGGTACACAAGACAACTAAGTGGACCACGTCGGTGTGCACGGGTGCATTGGGCCTTGGAGCCGCCGGCGTGTTGCAAGGACTGAAGGCGACCACGCATTGGCTCGCACTTGATGCCTTGAAGCAATTTGGTGCAATCCCGACGAAAGAGCGGGTCGTCCGACAGGGCAAGGTCTTCACCGCCGCCGGCGTGTCCTCCGGGATCGACATGGCGCTCACCCTGGTTGCCGAAGAGTTTGGGATCGCCGCTGCGCAAGGCGCCCAACTCCTGATCGAGTACGATCCGCAGCCGCCGTTCGATGCAGGTAGCCCCGACAAGGCGCCGCTGCCGGTCGTGAGCGCAGCGCGTGAGGCATTTCGCAAGCTCAGTCAAAAATCGGGTGGCTGATCCCAATTCACGACCGGAAGGTATGTATAATCAGCACCACAGGAGGAGGAAGAATCATCATGGGAATTAAACCGTTACAGGATTGGGCATTGATCGAACCGTCGGAGGCCAAGGGACAGACCACGGGAGGGTTGTTCATCCCCGACACGGCCAAGGAAAAACCCGTGGAAGGAAAGGTCCTGGCGGTGGGAAAAGGGCGCTGGGAGACACCGGAAAACAAGTTGGGCAGTAAACCAAAAAAGGATGAGAAAAAGATCTTCAAGCCGACGGTCTTGAAACCTGGTGATCATGTCCTCTACGAAAAGTACGGAACGAGCAAAGTCGATTTGGACGGTAAGGAACTCGTGCTCGTCCGCGAGTCCGACGTCCTGGGCTGGGTGGGGTAAGAAAGGGTCGTGTAGCAGGAGGCTGAAACAGTCCGCCAGTCTGTATGGTTCATTTGGTCTGTTTGGTCTGTCTGTCTGGGTTGTTGGTTTGTTTGGTCTGTCTTGTTTATTTGGTTGAACCAGACCAACCAAATAGACCAGATGAACCAGAGAGACCAGTGAGCTTCCCTCTGTTTTTCGTCTTCCATCGGGCGGGTTTCATGCTACCAGGTGTTCCTCGTGTTGAGCCATACGCCAATCATTCAGAAATTGCATCGGTGACTTGTAGTCCAGCGTCGAGTGTCGTCGCGTCCGGTTGTA
>JANYBU010000240.1 GCA_025360665.1 Nitrospira sp. | reverse complement strand
CTCTACGCCTATGGCCGCCAGCTGTACGTGATCCTCTCTCAATATCGCTACAACCCGATCCTGACGAACCTGAGCGTGCGAGACAGCTCCGGCCGACAGCTCACAGTTGATTATTCAGGCCTCAAGTACCGTACACTGCGGCTCACTCCGAAAGCCGCCCAACGGGCCGATAGCCCGGATCCGCCGAGAATGGAAAAGTGGACCGACAGGTTTGTTGCCGTCGATTATCAGCTACTGCAACAAGCGTGGCGGAACTTAGCAGCCACGAGGCAGGCTGCGCCTCAGGTGGGAGGCGGGGCCGCACCGGTTGGCGAGTCGCTAGAAGCCACTCGCGCAGCCGAAGCCCAGGCTCGTAACTCAGCGGCCTTGGCTCAGGAAGTGGAAACCCTCAAGAAGCAACTGGAATCCATTCAAAAACAACTCGGCAACCAGCCCACCAGGTAAAACAGCCAAAATCAGAAAGCCCTACCCAGCACAATTGAAGGCTGAAGTTCGGGTCCGCCCGTTCGAAAGCTTCAGTCTTCAGCCTTCGAACCCTTCTCGCCCGTCTCGCTTGTTCCACCTATCTCGCGCAATTATCCTGCAGGGGTAGTCTCTTCTTGTCACAGACGTGCAGACTATCGAAGTTCAGCTGTGCAGAAATGGTATTTCCGCAGCCTGTTCGATCAAAAACCCTACCGTTTTTTGGCAACGGGTGAGTTTGATTTATCGGGGATTTTTCTCTGTCGTCGCAAAGGGTCACAACCAACCGATTCTGATCTCGAAGTCACAGATAGTAGCAATTCGCAATGAAGCTCCCCGCAGCAAGCTGCGGGGTATCACAGAACTAAAACATTCGGAGCTGCCGGAGATCTTCCCGAGGTTGCCCTTGCCGCTGCACATCCCGTTCGACGGTCTGCCAGTTTGCCCGCTCCCCTACCGTGGCCACATAGTACCCGTCGGTCCAACACTCCCCGCCCCACAGGACCCGCTTCACAGCGGGCTTTCGTCGGAAGATCTCCCGCGCCGTGATGCTCTTGAACATCTGCACAATCCGGCCTGGCGCCACTTTCGGATGCGCACTGCAGAGCAGATGGATGTGATTCTTGTCCGTCCCAATCGCTTCCATCTCGATCGGAAACCGTTCCGCAATCTCGGCAGCCGTCTCCTGGATGATCGTCGTCACCGCCTCATCCAGCAGCGCCTTCCGGTATTTCACGGGAAAGACAATGTGGTAGTGGATTTGCCACGCACAGTGCGCCCCCTTTCTAACGGCATCGTCCCTCTGGTCCGCCATACTCCAGAGGGTACCAGAAAGGATTGTCCCCGTAGCAAGCTACGGGGAATCACAAGTTGATGATTATTTTAGTGGCAAGTTAACTAGCCAAGAAGTTTATGGCCAGAGATGAGCGGGTTTCTTTGACTCAATCTTTTGTTGCTCTTCTTTGCTCAAAGCAGATAGGAAATCCAGCCCGGTTTTCCGTTCTATATTGTTAATGCTCACGATGTACTTCGGCATGTCCTCGGTCCGGAGTTCTTCGTTGGGCATGATAAAGGCAATGGCTTCTTTCTTCTTGGGATCGTAGATGATCTTATACAGGTGCGTTGGAACTGCCACTTCGTTTTTGCCAATTGTCCGAAGCTCATCAGCATTATCGTCGTAGATTGGTCCGGTGTAGAGGTATAACTCTCCTCGGTTGATCGCCCACTCACGGACTAATTCCTCTAGATCGGCCCATATCCCTTGGTTCATGCCCTTGCCCACTTGGGGCACCATGTTGGATAGGTAATAGCATTCCTTATAAGCCTCGACATCCCACCGAAAATCGGCAGCGGGTGCCATGTGTCCACGGTCAAAGCCACTCCCCTTGTAATCGGATAGCTCAGCCCGTTCGCCTGGTTCAAGGTCCGGGTCGGCTTTGAAGTAGTCTTTCCGAGGCAGATACGCACGTGCCTTCTCTTTCGTGAGGTGCTCAGCCACCCAGTCTGGGGTTTTGTTATCTGGGTTATGGGCTAGAGCGTACCCCTTCCTGCATAGTAAAATGCCTCGCTCCGCCGGAATACCCATCTTGGTGTACTCGGTGCAGTTGTCGAGAGGGCCAGCGTAGGCGAGAGTGGTCAGGAAGGTGGCTAGAAGAAACGATGTGACAGTTCTGGTGAGAGCTTTCATATGTCCTCTTTAGCTGCTACCGCACCACGAACGAGGTTTTCAGTGTTCCGCTCTGTCCACCCGAAGAACAAGTTACAATTATTGGCCAGCTTCCAGGTGTAGTGTTAGAACCTACTCGCCAAGTCCAGTTTGCCCTGCCCTGACTGTCGGCGGAGTTTGGGAACAGTCCTTGGGCTCTGCTGGGACCGGACATGTACCGAACGGTGATCTGACAATTGGCACTGGCCACTGTACTGACCGCGATGGCGGCATTGCTGCCATGACGTACCGGTGAGGTGAGGGAGATGAGCTTGATGTCGAGTTGTTGAGGATAAGCGACAGGGAGAAGAGTAAAGAGCGTGAGTTGCACCAGAGTCATGAACATGAAGACAGTCTTACGCATGGTGTGACCCTCCCTTGGTGAGCCTGCGAAAGTGACGGTCTCTTTTTGAGCCTTCTCCTGAATCCTGAACGCCCCTGAAAGGGTGTGTAGAAAGAGTCTTCCGATATCAGATCCGTTAGGGAGCGTGGTCCGCTTCATTCGACTCTTTTGTTTTCTTAATCGATTCCTCTTGGGCCGCTCTAGCCTCCGCTTCCGCTCGTGACGAAGGAGTACGCACTTCCCCGTTCGCCATTACCACGGTCAAATCATCAGGATCACAGGCCTCTGACCGCCACGTGGTTGAAAAAGTGAAAAATCCCACTGCCACGATCGCGTACCAAGGCACATAATATCAGATTGGCCGCTTGTACAATGGAACATCATGCGTTGGCTGCTCGGCCAATTCGAGCCGCACATGCTGCGTCATCAGCGGACACGCCAGGACTGTCGAGAGCGGAGTAACTCCTAGGTCCTGTCCGTCGTACCAAACCCGCGCGCCGGGAGGATCGGATTGAATCTTAACAAGGGAAGGGTTTGAGCTTCCCTCTGTTTTCCGTCTTCCATCGGGCGGTTTTCATGCTACCAGGTTTTCCTCGTGTTGAGCCAGGCGCCACTCATCCAGGAACTGCATCGGTGACTGGTAGCCCAGCGTCGAGTGCCGTCGCGTCCGGTTGTAGAACACCTCAATGTATTCGAAGCTCGCTGCCGTCATCGCTGCGCGTGTATCATAGCGAATTCCATGGACGCGCTCGTTCTTGAAGCTGTTGAACCAGCTCTCCGTCGGCGCGTTATCCCAGCAGTTCCCCTTGCGACTCATGGAGCAGATCATGCCGTATTCCCTCAGTTTGTGCTGGAAGGGTTGACTGGCGTATTGGCTGCCTCGATCCGAGTGATGCATCAGTCCCACTGCCGGTTTTCGCCGGAACCACGCCATCGTCAGCGCGTCCGTCACGATGTCCGACGTCATGCAGGGTTTCAGTGACCAGCCCACCACCTCGCGGTTGAACAGGTCGAGGACGATCGCCAGATAGAGCCAGCCTTCATTCGTCCATAGATAGGTGATGTCCGATGTCCACGTCTGATTCGGGGCGGATGGCGTGAAGTCCCGATTCAGTACGTTCGCGGCCACCGGCAGGTGGTGCTTCGAGTCCGTCGTGACTTTGTATCGCCGCTTGTGGCGCGCACGGATACCGTGCTCCCGCATCAGCCGCTCAACCCGTTCCTTGCTGGCTGGGACCCCGCGTCCTCGCAACTCCCTGACCATTCTCGGGCTGCCGTAGGCGCCCTTGAGTGCTGCGTGAATGGCGCGGATCAGCGCCAGCATCTGTGCATCTGTCAGCCGCGTACGATCCGGCGTGCCGCCACGGGTCCATGCGCGATAGCCACTTTCGCTCACCGCCAGGACCCGACACATCTCGTCCAAGGTGTAGACCGTGCGCTGCACCGCTATCCAGGCGTACCTCACAGGGTGTCCCTTGCAAAGTACGCCGTCGCTTTTTTTAGGATGTCGTTCTCTCGCTTCAGTCGCACATTTTCGGCGCGCAGTCGTGAAAATTCCATCTGCTCCGGCGTGACCATCTTGGCTCCAACACCGTTGAGGGTGCCTGCCGAGGCCGCCTTGACCCAGTTCCGTAACGTTTGTTCGACCAGCCCCAACTCCTTGGCCGCCGCTCCGGCTGTCAGCCCGTCTTTGACTCGCGTGACTGCCAATTTCTTAAACTCGGAGGTGTATTGCTGCTTCGGTATCTTCATCGTCTCCCCTTTCAAGGTGACTGCGATTATACGTCACCCGTGGAAGACGAAATTTCGGGGGAAGCTCAAAGCTGCGCAAAGATGAAAAGGGATCAGATCTTGCCGTTCTATATTATGAGGGGTAGGCTCCCTCGCTCTATGACACGTCCTGTTTTAGCGGAAAGGGGCGCCGATGCGGCTCATTTATACGAACTATCTGAAATAGGGTATCGGTCAGCTGAGATTGCGGACCATGTGGCTGTCCATGCTGCCAGGTCAGCCGTCATTTGAAGCAGGCTGAGCAAGAGAATGTGTGATTGCAGACTCGACCATTTTGAATAAGGAGGCGGTTCATGAGAACGATGTTTGTGCTGGTCGCGTTGCTCGGACTCGCTGCTCACCCGGCGATGGCCGTGGCACCCGTTGATATGGCGGCGGTGCCGGCTGGGGAGTTCACAATGGGGAGTCTGGCGGGAGATACAGACGAACAACCGGCACACCGGGTCTATCTGGATGGCTTTTCCATGGATAAGTACGAAGTGACGGTGGGGCAGTATGCGGCTTTTCTGCAGGCGAAAGGGGGCGATCCGCCATCGGACTGGAAGACGATGAACCAAGCCACGCACCAGAAGCGCCCGGTTGCGAATGTGGATTGGGCAGATGCGGCCTCGTACTGCACATGGGTTGGCAAGCGCCTGCCGACAGAGGCGGAGTGGGAGAAGGCGGCACGGGGGACGGATGGCCGCCTCTATCCCTGGGGGAATGAACCACCGACGCCGCTCCACGCGAACTATGGGAAAACGGATTGGAACAACCATGGGGTATTGGTGCCGGTGGGGACGTTGGAAGCTGGCAAGAGTCCCTATGGTATCTATGATATGGCCGGGAATGTCTGGGAATGGGTCAGCGACTGGTATGGCTATAATTTTTACAAGAACAGCCCGTCGCAGAACCCGACAGGACCGTCATCTGGCGGGACCAAAGTAATCCGTGGCGGGTCCTGGTACAGTAATCCCGCGGCCCTGCGCTCAGCGAATCGGAGCCTCATTTCGCCGACGGATCAAGGACTCACAGGGTTCCGGTGCGCGAAGACTCCGTAGTCCTTGGCTCTGCCTCAGAAAGGTCTGAGGTCGCCCGCTCCACCAGAGAGCGGGCGACCCGAGCCGTGTGAACTTGCTCAGGCGGTGATCCGTGCCTTCTGAATTGCCTCCCATTGAGACCAAGGCCAATAACTTGACCATCTAGCTTCTCCCGTACAGAAGAAACGGGGTCAGTAACTGTCCTTGAAAATCAAGCTGGCTGACTAACAGCCACGCTTCATAGGCGACGCCTGTGCCGTTCCTGTTCTATTGAGGAAAGGCGCTCGGCGCTATGGCCTGCTGCCATCCTTCCCCATTCAGCGTGTGAAGAAATTGTACCAGATCGTGTTTTTCCTGCACCGTCAGCTCGAGCGGAATAATCAACGGATCCTGATGCGGATTCTTTATGCCGCCCTTATTGTAGAAATTCACCACTTCATCTAGCGTTTTGAAGCGCCCGTCATGCGTATAGGGTGCGCTTCGGGCGATCTCCCGCAAGGTGGGGGTTTTGAATGCGCCGATATCCTCCGGATTCTTGGTCACCATATACCGCCCGAGATCCACTTTGTTGTCGTCCCAGCCGATGCCGAGGTTGTGAAACTTTTCGTCGGTGAAATTGAATCCGGAATGGCACTTCGTACACCGTGCTTTCTCCCGGAACAGGAGGAGGCCGCGTTGAGCCTCTGCTGAGATCGCTCCCGCTTCCTGTCCCATATCAAACCGGTCATACGGGCTGTTGCCGGAGAGGACGGTGCGCTGGAAGCTGGCGATGGCCTTGCCCACGTTGCCGATCGTGATATCCTCGCCGAAGGCTTGCATGAAGAGCATCTGATAGCCGGGGATCTTCTTCATCTTTGCAATCATGATATCGTGCTTGACAAAGCCGTGTTCGATCGGATTGGTGAAGGGTCCCACGGACTGCTCCTCCAAGGTTGCCGCCCGGCCGTCCCAAAATTGAACGCTGCTGAACACCCGGTTGAAGGACACCGGCGCGCTGCGACCACCCTTCTGGCCTCGGATGCCTGTGGAGACCGGCATGCCGTCCGTAAAAGCGAATCTCGCCAGGTGGCAACTCGCGCACGCGATGGTGTCGTCTTCCGACAGTCGCCTGTCGAAAAACAACATCCGGCCTAACTCGATCTTCTTAATCGTCAAAGGATTGTCGGCCGGAATGACCACGGCAGTCTCTTCTAGACCGAAAGGAATTTTGAGCTTGTACCCGGTCGCCGACTGTTCCCTGCCGGCTGGATTCACCTCCGGACCGGCCTCGGCCGGCGTCGCGGTCCAGGACGACAGCATCGCTACCGCGCAGATGGCCAGGACTCCGGGCAAGCTCTTGCCCGACATATGGGAACCTCCGAAAACTGTTTTTCGGAGTTGGGTTGATGGTGGCAGTTCAGTTCGCTGTGTGGCTGGCTTCATCGTGGCTCCTTCCGTTTGGGTTGTCATGACGTGTGACCTTTGCCCTTGATTAGTTTTCAGTCGTTTCTGGTTGTCATCTACGCGGGATCGAAGCATCTGAGACTTGGAGTAAAAAGGTAGGTTTCATTGTGCGAATCGTAGCTATCATGCCTTTTCTTTGCAAGTTATTTTTTTCAGCTATTCCGAGCGGTTCAGCAGGTTTCCAGAGGCACCCTTCGGTATGTAGCTGGCGCAGACCCTGATGAACTCCAGGACTAGGCCCAGGTATACGATATCACTGTTGCTTCAATTGCAAATCGTCTTGTATCAGAAGTCTGGAATGGTACGACAGGAGGATGGCGCAGTTGTTCATAACGGCTGGCGAGGGGGGAGAAAAACTCTTTGTCCAACGAAACATGAGAGCGCAAACTCTTGATTGTTCATGGAGCATTTTTCGATTGCGGGTTTCTCCATAGCACCAGCGTCGGAAATAAGCGGAAGGCTGCTCACCCGCATAGTTCATGAAGGTTCGCCGCAAGATCGCCCTGGAACACGTTTCTCGTGAAGCGTGTCTCGTTATTCGTGCGAGAACCGCGAGATTAGCGAGAAAAGCGTGACGGGTCGGAAGTTTCATCTTTGCGAGTCGCGCCTGTCGTGCACGTCTTGCTTGTCTCGCGCACCATTCACTAACGAGAATATACGCACAACAGCAGCGGATCGGCCTGTCTGCATGCGGACAGGCACAGACAGACGATTGCAGCAGAAGCTGCATCATAAATTATGCGGGTTAATCCGCCACGAATTTTAGCGCCACGCCGTTTATACAGTACCGTAACCCCGTTGGCTTGGGGCCATCCTTAAAGATATGTCCTTGATGCCCCTCGCAGCGTGCGCAGTGGACTTCGGTCCTGGGAAAGATGAATTTGTAATCGGTTGTGGATTCGACCACTTTGGGGTCGATCGGTTGCCAGAAGCTGGGCCAGCCAGTGCCGCTGTCGAATTTATGCTCCGATGAATAGGCCGGGAGGTCGCAGCCCGCGCAGTAGTAGACGCCGTCTTTCTTGTTGTCGTGCATGTTGTTGAGAAAGGGCCGCTCGGTATCCTCATGCCGCAGGACTCGATAGGCTTCCGGCGTGAGCAGCTTCTTCCATTCGTCGTCCGTCTTCACCACTTTCACAATCGAACCGATCTCAATTTTTGGTGGCATAGGTGATCTCCCTTTCTTGTAGGGGGGTATGGCCAATCAGTCGAATCACACAGGCAATCCTTACATAGAGACTTACGGAAGGGCAAGACGAGTGGATGCGGGGCTGGGGCTCAACTGCTCTCGCACCTCCCGGAGCGACCCTATCGGGCTTCGCTGAGCGGCAGCCTTCGGAAATTCCCTCGCGGACTCGGTCAGTTTCCGCTTTCCTTCTCAGCGGAGCCTCGATGGGACCCCGCTCCCCCGGGGACGTTCGCGCTGAGCCCCAGCCCCGTATGTGATGTGTGGCTAAGAAGTTTCCTGTGCCAGGATATCGAGCGTCAATGTGTCGGGCTTGCCGTCAAAATACTTGAGAAGGGCATCTTTGAAAACCTTGTTATCGGTGGTCGCAGTCATAAACAAGGTTAGGCATGACCGGAATTTAAGATTATCCGGATAGCCGAATATCTGTTCAGCGTTGTGCCCTTCCACGTTGAGAACAAGCTGCGTACATTCTCTGAGCCTTGGACCCAAGATGGGGTGTTGCAGGTAGGCTTTGGCCTCTTCGATAGAGGTAATGGCGAACTTCTGTGCCGCTCCACTATGAGCGAGGCCTTTGATCTGGGGAAAGATAAACCAGATCCAGTGACTGGACTTTTTGCCGGCTCGTAGTTCATCAAGGATTGCGTCGTAGACGTGGTCTTGCGCGTCAAGAAAGCGGTGAAGGTTGTAGTCATCACTCATACACTATGCGTGGCCCGGTATATTTGTTCCAGGACAACATCATGTCTGGCAATGTTGGATTGCAAGACCTGACACTCTTTACTTGCTACGTACGAGCATGAAGGGCAAGGTTAAGCACGGTTCCAGTAGCTTCCCTCTGAAAATTCAGAATGTCTCCCTTTCCTCCTCACCGGAGCGTATGGTTGGGTAGCATCGTTGAGGTTGTCACTGTCGTTCAAATCCTTGCCAGTCGTGGTTGAAACTCAAGGTGCCGCGACCCCATTAACCAAGCCGTATCGTTTCATCTCACCGTGGATCTCATGGATCTCGCGGTTCAGTTGGATGAGATATTCATTAGCGACCTGAGAGAATAATTCCTCTCCGACTTTGTCGAGTTCGATCTGAAATTCTCCGGCCTTGATCCGAGTTATGATTTTGTTGAACGCGCTCTTTACCTCGTTCGGCTTGTCCTCAGACATCGGAATGCTAATTTCATCAACTCTGGTTTTAATCTTGATAAAGTATTTGTCACCAATATTTTCCACAGTTGCCTTAATTGTTTCCATAGATTTTCCCTCGCTCGCCAAATGCTTCTTCTCCGCCTTCAAGGGTTCTCATGCTGACCTTTTTCCAATCAAGCTGATCGGCCACATCGCTCAGATTCACCAGATTGTTCGTGAAAGGGTTGCCGATATAGGTGCTATACCCCGCTTGCCCGTGGCATCTGTAAACCGAGCTATAAGGGAGGGTGCGCACGGCAATATTTGCGTCGTGCGTTGAAATGAAGACCTTCTTACCCGCCCGTGCGCGGTCCTTAATCAGCGGCACAATAACGTCGCTAATATATTCATTGCCCAAACTCCTCTCTGGCTCGTCCAGAATGTATACCTCTTTGTCCTCCCCCAACTCTTTCTGCAACATAACCATCGAGGACTCACCACTCGACGGTGAATAGGGTTGCCCGTCTAGCGCAAAGTATCTTTTGAACAAAAGCAGCTCGTGAACTGTTTGGATGTCATCCACGTCCTCGATCGCATTAAGTTCGGAAATGTACTGAAACAGATCATCGGCATAGGCATGCTCAAGTACCTTCCGGACACAATTGACGAACTTCTTCTGCGGACTCTTTTTTACCCCTGATAGGCTCAACAGAGCACTGTCCGTAATATCGCCGTTTTGAAGCCTTGAGTTCTAACTCCAAGTGCAACACGACAGGCCCTGATGGGCTAAGGTGTTGCCATGTCAAAGAAATCCTATCGACACATGAGTGCGGAAGACCGTGAGACCTTGAGCCTGGGCCTGGCCCATGGCCATTCGCTGCGG
>JANYBU010000202.1 GCA_025360665.1 Nitrospira sp. | reverse complement strand
AGCCCGAATCCGTTGGGCCCGCGCCTTCGCTCGTTTGAGTGCGGTCAACTTCCCTCTGGTTCGATCCTGCTCGTGCTGAAGCTTGTCGAACTGAGACTTGAGATGGAGCTTTTCCCGCTTGTGAAGCGTGGCACATTCTTCTAGAGAAAGCTGCATCCAATCTCCACCAGTCCGAGCCCGCTTGATCCGCTGTTCCAACGACTCGCGTAACTGTTTGGAACGCATGCTTAAGAGCGATTTCAAGGCGTCCTTGCGCCGCTGAACTTCTTCTTCTTCTGCGATAATTCCCCGAATATCTGTTCCTAACATGATACGCCTCCTCACTGGATCGAGAATGAACTAGGACGCGCATTATACCTGATTTCATCGCTCATCTTCCACTGAGGGAAATTACGCATAAGCCATTGTGTTTCAAGGGATATCATGCCACAGCCCGACACAGGGAGGTTGCGGAGAGGGCCCAAATTTCAGTACTATCGCACCATGGCGCTCGGACAACAGATTCAAGCCTGGCGTATCTCGCGAGGTCACTCGGTCGACGACTTGGCAGCCGAGTCGCATCTTTTGCCTCACCTATTAGAGGAAATTGAAGCGGAAGAAGTTGATCCCTCTGCCTCAATACTCGAAGCGCTCGCTGCGGCACTGAAGATCCCTCCGGCCTGGCTCTTTAGCCATCCGACCTCGTTTCGTACCTTGTTTGACGATCCAGAGGAAGATGGAAGTTCCATCCCCGCAGGCCCCGATCCTGTCACAGAACGAATTCTCACCGGATCACAGATGGATCGTTCTCTGTACGTCCTACTGACCGCTATCATGCAAAGCGGCGAACCAAAGTTGCTCCGTGCAGCGGAAGTGAATTTACGTAGCCTCGTCAAACAAGCCAAACAGGCAACGATCCCTTGGCAGAACCGCCCATCTGGCCACTTCGAACCACCGAGCGACTAGCGAAGGCACTGGCCAAAACTGTGAAGCGTCGTTCGTCTCTCGTGGAATAATTCTAGAATCTGTCAATCTGATGATCTGTTGATTGATTGGAATTCAGGCCATTCATCAGATCGACAGATCAATAGGTGAGTGCTTCCCGCGCTTCGCGAGATGCGAGCGACGATCTCACCCTGCCGATCTCACACTCATAACACCTGCAGGATGAAACATTTCAGGTAGCGAGTTTCGGGCATCGTGGCGAGGATGGGATGGTCGCTGGCCTGTCCACGCTGTTCAAGCAGGCGGACCTGCCGCTTCGCATCTCGTGCAGCAAGGCGGATACCTGTCCACAATTCCTGTTCAGTCACGTGGTGGGAGCAGGAACTCGTGACCAGAAATCCCTCCGGCTTGGTGAGTCGCATCCCAAGCAGATTCACATCTTTGTATCCAGCCAGGGCACGAGGCACGGCCTGTTTACTACGGGCAAACGCTGGGGGATCGAGCAACACCAGATCATAGCGGCGCCCGGCCCGTTCCAGCTTTCGCATCTCCTCAAACGCATCGGCCGATCGATAGACGCAACGATCATCCACCTTGTTTAACACCGCGTGGTTACGCGCGAGCGCCAGAGCTTCCTCACTCACGTCCAGCCCTTCGACTGACCTCGCTCCCGCGAGCGCCGCATGGATCCCAAAGGCTCCAGTATGCGCAAACACCTCCAACACCTCCGCGCCGGCGGCGAACCGCGCCGTCACCAGTCGATTTTCTCGTTGGTCGCAAAACCAACCGGTTTTCTGCCCTCGTTCGATATCGACGAGAAATCGAGCTGGCCCCTCCTGGATATCGACCGTCGTCGCACCACCCCCTCGGAGGAATCCTCTCTCCACCGGCAGCCCTTCCAGCGTGCGACTCTTGGCATCGTTTCGCAGATACACCCGTATGGCTCCGGATTCCTGACACAAGAGATCGGCCAACAGATCTTTCCGGCGGTCCATACCGGCGGACAGGGCCTGCATGACCAATACGTCGTCATAACGATCCACAATCAGGCCCGGCAATCGATCCGCTTCTCCATAGATGAGGCGATACGCATTCGTGCCGGTGACGACCCGCTGACGTAGCCTGACGGCTTGCGCGAATCGCCTCCTCCAAAACTCTTCTGTAATGGGCTCGTCGTCGAAGGTCAGGATCCGTACGCGGATCTTGGACGCAGGATTATAGAAGCCCCTGGCATAGAATCGTCCATTCGGCGCCATGACATCGACCACATCGCCTGAGACCAGCTCGCAGCTGACCTCCTCGACATAACCGGCATAGATCCAGAGATGCCCCAACGCCTCGACCGCACGCGTGCGTGAGAGGCGGACGCGCCCGCGGGGACTGTCATCCTGAAGAGTCATTGTGTACTTATCCAATGGTGCGAACCGAACGTCAAGCCCCTCCAGACATATCTGGTTGCTTGACGGCTGATCCGCGCTGTGGTTTGCTGCGCCTACGCATGAAGGTACCGCATGTTTTCTGCTCCATAAACCAGGAAGCCCAACAATGACACGAATACCGACCATCGGTTCCGCCGTGATCGATCGGCTCCACCAGTTGGGGGTCCGTCATATTTTTGGAATCCCCGGCGACTATGTCCTCAGCCTCTACCAATTGATCGAAGCCTCACCGATTCAACATATCGGGACCACGCGTGAGGATTGTGCG
Organism: Nitrospira sp.; assembly: GCA_025360665.1. Classification (GTDB taxonomy): domain Bacteria; phylum Nitrospirota; class Nitrospiria; order Nitrospirales; family Nitrospiraceae; genus Palsa-1315. The sequence goes on along the minus strand of JANYBU010000202.1, from coordinate 201 downwards.
GGGTTTGCAGCCGATGCCTATGCGCGCATCAACGGCATCGGCGCGGTCTGTGTGACCTACTGCGTCGGCGGACTCAATACCGTGAACGCGATCGCCTGCGCCTATGCCGAGCGATCGCCGGTGGTGTTGCTCACCGGATCACCGGGACTCTCAGAGCGTATTCGCACGCCCTACATGCACCATATGGTACGGGATTTTTCC
>JANYBU010000197.1 GCA_025360665.1 Nitrospira sp. | reverse complement strand
TCCTGTCGCATTCACTCAAAGAGCGCACGGATCGAGCAAGCTCTGCTTTTGGAGCCCACGACGCGGATCGAACGCGTGACCTCGTCCTTACCAAGGACGTGCTCTACCAACTGAGCTACGTGGGCCATCACTTCACGCCTTCTTCCATCGCGTCCATCGTATTCGCTCCGGTTCGAGCAAGCTCGGGTTGGAGCGGGCGATGGGATTTGAACCCACGACAGCCAGCTTGGAAGGCTGGAACTCTACCACTGAGCTACGCCCGCCCGATTTCTTTCCACACCCTGCTGCACACAATTCCAATTTCGCACTAAATCACACACGACTTAGACTCCCAGATTCTACAAGCCTGATGTGGTGGGCAGGCAAGGATTCGAACCTTGGAAGCCGATGGCAACAGATTTACAGTCTGCCCCCTTTGGCCACTTGGGTACCTGCCCGAAACACCCTGCACACGACACAACAAATCCAAGCGCAATCAATTTTTATTGCCTTCTTCTTCATCCGCATGATGAAAAATAAGAGCAAGCCGGTCCGCGCACAGCTCCCCCCTCCTTATGAATTAAGGATGAAGGTGGTGAGCTTGGGACACAGCCTGTTCAGGAACAGCTGGATTCTATTGATGAAGTCTGGTGATGTCAAGACCAAAAAGCAGAATTATCTTGTTTTTTTCTCCGACACCCTCCATCCGCCAGAATTTACCTCGCGCATCCTGCCAAGTCCTCTCTTTTTCATATCTGCCGTTCTCGATAGCACAGTACTAGGCTTCGCTCACTTCCTCTGAGCACCTCGCAGAGATTTCATGGGCTTATGGAGATACATCCTTTCCTAATCCGCACTGACCGTATCGTTTAACCCCTTGGCCTAAACCAGAAAGTACCCCCCTCGCACGCACGAGGAGGCTGGGAGAAAATTAAATGACATTCTCCATAAGTACCACGGCTTCTTGTTCTGATAAACGCGATGCAGCGGCTAAATACCGCTTTCGAACCACGGCCCGCTCACCAGGATCTTCCGGCTCGTAATACCCACGGAGAGTTCCTTCTCGATCGGCACTCCTGAGACGACGCAACCATTCATCCTGACTCTTACCTGATTTCTGAATCGATCGTCCTGCGCTGCTCGTCAATTCCAACTGGTTCCACACGATCCACACAACAAACACCGCCCATGTTTCGTTGAGGGCTTCCCAGGATTCACGCTCGGTCAGAAACCGCTCCTCAGTTTCACTCTTCCTCTGTACGACCGGTGTGATCAACACGGCTCCATAGTGGCAGCCCTGCTGCACTCTCGCAAAAGCGAGCACTGGATCCAGCGCCACCTCGGGCGATGCCTCAGCCGTCGTCACCAGGTAGTCGATATAGGCGTGGAACAGTTCATGATAGAGGGTTCCGATCTCGGCATGGGTAAGTCGCCCGAGCGGACGCAACGTGGCCCCGGCTCCATTAAATGACAGCGCACGATTGAGCACCATCCGATGCTCCCCGAGATGATATTCGGCGGCATAGCTGTGCAAATCGTCGAACGCAAACTGAACGAAGCTCGGTGGGACTGCCTTGAGGAACTTCGTCGGGAGGCCCAGCACATGAGCCTCACCGAGTAACTGACGCCACATCCGGTCGGCTGACGGCAGACGCTCCTCCGACATCCCCGCATTCGGCGCGAGGAGAAGTCCGCCCATCATGAGGAGACCCATCGCGACCACTCTGCACAATGCGCGCACCATCGATAGAGATCCGCTTCGATGCCGGGAGGTTTACGCAGGAGGTATCGTCTACATCTAACAGGCTGCGGGAAAACTCAGTTTGTGTTCAAATCCCGCTGTAAACTTATCAAATGGCATTGACGCATGACCAGCTCGCAGGATGCTCAAAAAGGCTGTCCAGCAAGGCCGCAGGCGAATCGAAACCGGAGGCGTATCCTCGGGGGTACGTTGAGGATTTCGATGAGTCGAGAACGCTGCTGGCGGACTTTTTCAGCATCCTGTCAATGATCATCGCGAGAATACCAGTCTTGCCGCCCACCTTCTTCCATGAGAGCCAACTGATCCAGCAGCGCAGGCGATACAGGGTCCAGGAAACGAGACGGGCTCGAGAGTACCATGCCGCTTCCCCTATCGAACACATTGATCGGATAGGTCAGATACAGATACCGCTTGGCTCTTGTGACGGCAACATAGAACAGACGCCGCTCCTCCTCCAGCTCCTCGTCTTCACCGAACGCATAGACCGATGGAAACCTTCCGTCCACAATCCAAATGACGAACACACATTGCCACTCAAGACCCTTGGCAGAATGGATCGTGGACAAC
>JANYBU010000194.1 GCA_025360665.1 Nitrospira sp. | reverse complement strand
TGAGTTCCTTGCAGCCGTCGAGCACATCCAGTTTGGTGACGGCCAGTGACGTGAGTCCGTTCACTTTGGTGGCGTATCGCACAACGACGCCGTCGAACCAGCCGCAACGGCGCGCACGTCCCGTCGTCGATCCGAATTCTTTTCCTCGTGCTTGGAGCCCGCCTCCCACCGCATCGGTTAACTCCGTGGGGAACGGCCCGCTGCCGACACGCGTGGTGTAGGCTTTGGCGACCCCGAGCACCGCGTCGATCTTCGTTGGTCCCACGCCGGTTCCCGTTGAGGCGCCGCCGGCCGTTGAACTGGAGGAGGTGACATAGGGATAGGTGCCAAAGTCCACATCCAAGTGTGTCCCTTGCGCCCCTTCGAACAACACGGTCTTCCCTCCCTCGATCATCTTATTGACGAGCATGGCGGCATCGACGATATGGCTCTTCAGCCGATCGGCATAGCCCATATACTGCCGGAACACTTTGTCGACATCGAAACGTTCCAGCTTGTACAGCTGCTCGAGAAACCAATTGATCTCGACCAAGTTCTCTTCGAGTTTGGCTCGAAACGCCTTCGGATTGAGCAGATCCCCTATTCGGATACCGATCCGGGACATCTTATCGGCATAGGATGGGCCAATCCCCCGCCCCGTCGTGCCGATTCGGCGAGAGCCCTTAGACTGTTCAGCCGCTTTGTCGATGGCTTTGTGATACGGCAGGATGAGATGGGCGCGCTGACTCACGACAAAATTCTTTCCGATCTTCACGCCTTGCGTCTGGAGATGATCCAGCTCCTCGATCAACGAGGCTGGGTCCACGACGACCCCGTTCCCAATCACACAGAGCGTCCCGCGATAGAGGATGCCTGAGGGGATGAGGTGAAACACGAAGGTGCCCCGTTCATTGATCACGGTGTGCCCCGCGTTGGACCCTCCCTGGTAGCGAACCACCGCATCGACGTCGGAGGCCAAGATATCCACGATCTTGCCCTTGCCTTCGTCGCCCCACTGCGCCCCGATCACAACGAGATTTGCCATCGCCTGAAGTGCTCCCAAAAAAACAGCCCTGGCCAGACCGAGAGCCAGAGCCGAGGGGCCATGGTAGGGGTGACTCTGTTGTTTGTCAAGCGCATGACCCTCGGTTTTTCAGGCAGTCTGCGACCCGCCTCACAGAGCACATTCTTCATGACATTCGGCAGCGCATCTACGACGAACACGGAACACACCACGACCCGCCCCCGCCCGTTTTCTTGACTGTCGCCGGAGGAGCGTGTTAGCATAACCGCGGTTTCATAAGGATTTTTGCGTATTTCCAAGTTAACCGACGTGGGGCTGTAGCGCAGTTGGGAGCGCGCGTGAATGGCATTCACGAGGTCGCCGGTTCAATCCCGGCCAGCTCCACCAAAATAATCACGTAGGTTCTGGAACCTCGACACCCACACCTAATTAATCACCGAATGGCCATCGGCTCCTTCCAGTAAGAACGATCCGCCTGATTCACAAAATCTCTCATGCTCCAAATCGAGTCGGTCAGTAAACAATATTCCACGAGGATTCTGCTTGAGAATGCGACGGCGCATCTCCGCCCCGGTTCACGGGTCGGCCTGGTGGGACCCAACGGCGCCGGCAAGACCACCCTCTTCCGGATGATCCTCGGAGAGGAGTCGCCGGACAAGGGCACCATCCGCAAGCGCCCTCGTCTCCGCATCGGCTACCTCCCGCAGGAACTCGAAACCATCACGGGCAAGAACGTGCTGGACGCCACCCATCGCGATCTCTATCCCGAACATGAGGCTGAACGTATCCTCATGGGGTTGGGATTTTCGGAGATCGACTTCAGCCGTGAGGTTGAAAAGCTGTCCGGCGGCTATCGGATGCGTGTGGCCTTAGCGCATCTGCTGCTGACCAAACCTGACGTGCTGCTGCTCGACGAGCCAACCAACCACTTGGATAAACCGACGCAACGCTGGTTCGAGCAATTCCTCTTGAACTCGGAGATGACGCTGTTACTCATCAGCCACGACACGGCGTTCCTCGATCGTGTCGTCACCCACATCTGGGATCTCCGCCACCATAAAATCGAAGAATATCGCGGCAACTATACCTCGTTCCAAAAGATCCGCGCAGAGCGGGACGCTCAGCGTGAGGCTGCCGCGGGGCGCCAGGCGAAAGAGGTCGCGCGGGTCCAAACCTTCGTCGATCGTTTCCGCTACCAGGCGAACAAAGCCAGCCAGGTCCAATCGCGTATCAAGGCGCTTGAGAAGGTCAAGATGATTGAGGTGAAGCGCGATCCCAAACGAGTGAAGTTCAAGTTCCCCCTCCCAGCAGCGAGTGGTCGGCAGGTCCTGGAGCTCGAGGGCGTGGCCAAGCGCTACGGCGAAAAAGTGGTCTATGACCGAGTCGATTGTTCAATAGAACGGGGTCAGCGCGTGGCGCTGGTGGGAGAAAACGGCGCCGGGAAAAGCACGCTGCTCAAGATGCTGGCCGGAGTGCTGGAGCCTGACAAAGGCACCAGGTCAGTCGGCCATGGTGTCACCCTGCACTACTTCGCCCAACACCAGGCAGAGACCCTGAACCCGGAACATACCGTGCTCGACTCCCTTTCCGAGGTCTCCAGCCAAGCAGAGACGAACTTCCTCCGCGGGATTGCCGGCGCCTTTCTGTTCACCGGTGACGATCAAAAAAAACTGGTTAAGGCACTGAGCGGAGGGGAACGCAATCGCGTCGCGCTCGCACGGATGCTGGTCGAACCAGCCAATACTTTGTTGCTCGACGAGCCGACCAACCATCTCGACCCGGCCTCGGTCGACATGCTCACCGATGCGCTATCGGACTTCCCCGGCACGATCATCTTTATATCCCACGACCCCACCTTTCTGACCAGAGTCTGCACGCGCGTCATTGAAATCGAAGAGGGCAAGGCCCGTAGCTTCTCCGGCGACTATGAGTACTACTTGTGGAAGAAAGCGCAGGAAGTCGAATCCATCAAGGAATCGAGTGACGACTTGAAGGGAGCGGATCGCGGAAAGACCGTCGCGCCGACCAGGGCGATGGCAACGCAAGCCCCGGCCAAGTCCTCAGCCGGAGATCGCCGGGATTTGAACAAAACCCAGGCTCGTCTGGAGAAGCAGGTCGCGCGGGCGGAAGCGGAGATCAGCGAGTGCGAAACCAACATCAAAGCACGGGACCTCGAACTGGCCAATCCCGCACTCTACAAAGATGAATCCACCAAGTGGAGCGCTCTGCAGATAGAGTATGACGGGTGGAAGAAGGATCTTGTGCGGCTTACCGCCCGGTGGGAAACGCTCGCAGCTGAACTGGAAGGCGTCAAACAAAAGCTCACGGCATTCGTCTAGCGGGATAGCACGCGGGACGGGCGGACAGGTTGATCTGGTTTGTTTCGTTCATCTGGTTGGTCTTGTTCAACCAAACAAACGAGACAAACCAAATAACGGTCTTCTTATGCTGCGGACTTTTTCAGCATCCTGCTAAACGGAGGACTTGACCGTTTCTTCGAGGTAATAATACAGCCAGCGGTTCTTCTCTTTCGTGACCAGCTCGTCCCAGACCACGCCGATCAGAAACCCCTTCTCCCATGGCTTCGCCCAGACGACTTTCCCGTCGAGCTTTTCCATCTGTTCCGCACGATCCGAATCGAGAAACGCCAACGACACGGTCACCGGCTGAGCCATCGCCATCTTCTCTTTCGTGTGCAGCCCTGCGCCGACTCTATTGACGTTATCCAACACGGCCGTAATCGCCTTGGCGCCGCTCTTCGGTGAAATCAGCGCAGAACCCACCAACGTCGCCCGAACAAACTTGCGCCGTTCGTTTGTGGTGGCTATCGAGGCAATCGATTTCTGGCTCTGCCGCTTCATGAGCCTAAGTATAACCGATTAGAAATCTTTGTCCACCACCCTGTGAGGCCCCTGCTTAGGTGTCTTTTGGCCGGTAATAGCGCCGCCCCTTGAGCGATTCCGGGAGGTGCTCCTGCTGCGCCTTGGCCTGGGGATCGTCGTGGACATAGCGATACCCTTTCCCATACCCAAACCCTTTCATCAGCGAGGTAACGGCATTCCGCAAATGGAGCGGAACCCCTAGATTTCCATGAGTTTTTACGTCTTCCATCGCCTCAAGCAGTCCGACATAGGAGGCATTATCTTTGTGCCTGGTCGCGAGATAGGTCGTCCCCTGGGCCAGATTGATCTGCGCCTCAGGGAGTCCCACAAACTGCACGGCCTGAGCGACCGCAGCCGCGACCATTAGCCCCATCGGATCGGCATTCCCCACGTCCTCGGAGGCAAAAATAACCAGGCGCCTGGCGATAAATTTCGGGTCCTCCCCCCCTTCCAACATGCGGGCAAGCCAATAGAGTGCCCCATCCGGATCGGAATCGCGCAGGCTTTTTATATAGGCAGAGATAACGTTGTAATGTTCTTCGCCGGATTTGTCGTAGCGGATTGATTTCTTCATCAGCGCGGCTTCCAGCGCCGCTCCATCGATCAGTCGAGTCCGGTCAGGCCCGGCCGGTTGCTGTCTGACCACAAAGTCCAGCGCCGTCAGGAGCGCCCTCGCATCGCCGTTTCCATAGGCAATCAGTCGTTGCCTGGCATCGGGTGACAGCCGGGCATTCCACTTCCCCAACCCGATCGCAGGGTCCGCGAGCGCCCGATCCAGGATATGCCCCAGTGCCTCATCCGAAAGGGGCTTGAGCACAATGACCAAGGAACGGGACAGGAGCGGTGAGATCACTTCAAATGAGGGATTCTCCGTGGTCGCGCCGACCAAGATGACCGTGCCCCGCTCGACGTGAGGCAGAAAGGCATCCTGCTGCGCCTTGTTGAACCGATGGATCTCGTCGACGAAGAGAATGGTCCGTTGGCCGTTGATCGCCTGGCGGTGCTCTGCTGTTTTGATGATGGCCCGCAGCTCGGGAACACCCCCTGTAACCGCCGAGAAGGGCACGAACTGCGCTTTGGTGTGACGCGCGACGAGATGCGCCAGCGTCGTCTTGCCCGAGCCGGGAGGCCCCCAGAAGATGACGGAGGAGAGTTGATCTGCCTCGATCGCCCGCCGCAACGGCCGATCCAACGCAGTGATGTCCTCTTGCCCGACGAAGTCCGCAAACTCTCGCGGCCGCAGACGCTCGGCCAACGGAGCCTCAACGGTTTTCTCTCCCTCGGGAGTACCAAACAAATCGGGAGCCTGATCGCGTGAAGTAGTCATCTGAATCCTCAAGAATGCCGTGAATTGTATACGCCGGGCTTTATGATCGCAAACGGACCCTAGCCCATGCCAATGTTACGAACAGCAGCGACAAGCAACCCTACCCTCCGATGCCAATCTCATGGCAGAAAAAATCCCAGGCGCCGGCTTGGCCATCATTCCAGGAGCCGCACACCTGGCGAAGCTCGAACAGCCAGACACGTTCAATCAAATTGTCGCTGCCTTTGCCTCAGAACTCGGCAAGGGGAAACAGAACTGATTCACCTCGCCCCTGTCTTCGTTTCAGTTTTATATAAGTTACCTAATCATTTGGGCGGTAATATCATGGCATAGGGAACTCCCATGTCCGACAAAGGGCAACAAGAGGGGGAACGCATCAAGCGGGAGCTACTACAACTCGAAGACATCAAGGTTGGTGATGGCCCCGTCGCTGCTGGGGGACGAAAGATCGCTGCTGACCTTGAAGTCCGGTATGCCGACGGTGCTCTTGTCTATCGAGGACCAGCCTTCACCTATGTTGGATTCCGCGGCATGCCTGAAACCAGCGTCTACAGCGAACGGCATCTGGGTGACCAGCCAGGAATACTGATTGGCCTCACTGGCATGGCTGTCGGAGGCAAGCGACGCATCACCGTTGATCGCAGCTTGATTTGCACTACTGTGACGGCTGATGCCGATCCCGGAGCTGCGTGCCATTTGGTTGAATATGATGATTTCCGCAATTCTGTTCGTAAGGAGAAGTTGATTGTGGAAGCTACTCTGACCGAGTCCTGCATCCCCGTCGTGTTCAAGGCCCCCTATGTCATTAGCCGGGTCGTTAGGTGTCGAGACTCCGATACTCCAAACTCGATCCTACCGCCCCAATTTGGCGCGTTTATTAGACCGACCCGTCGCGACTTTTCTGATCACTCAGAATGCCAACAGACTGATCGTCGGCAGGAGACACTCACTGGAGGGGTTCACGCACTGAGAAGTGCCTTTGCAGCTTGCTAAACAATTCACATCTGGGATGAATGGGAGAGACCACGCAGGACGTTCAAAAAGTTGATCCAGCAAGGCCGCAGCGAGTGAAGGTCCGAGGCGTACCCTCTGGGGCGCACGGTGCGACGAATAAGGAGCACCAAGTCTGTGCGCGCCGCCGAGTGGTGAGGCGGCCGGGTCCCCGTTGAGGATCTGAACGATGCGAGAACGACGCTGGCGCGTCTGCTTCAGCAGCCGGCTAGTGGAAGGAGAACGGAATGGGCGCGAAGGTGAGTATGAACACCGCAAGCGCAATCCATCCGACCACAATCCGCCCCCGGCCTAACGGCTCGTAAGGATCGAGCAC
>JANYBU010000410.1 GCA_025360665.1 Nitrospira sp. | reverse complement strand
GCAATCCGCGCCACGTTGACCATCACGTTCGGTCTCCCGAAACTCGGCCTCTATGTCGGCGCAGGAATTGACCATGCCGGCACAATCCGCATCGTAGATATCGGCATTCCACCTGCCTATGTAGACGCCATCGAGAGCCGGACACTGCTCCTGACAAGCGACAGTGCGTTTCAGTCTCTACCGGAACGCATACCCTCCGCGCATAAGGGAACCTTTGGCCATGCGGGGATTATTGCAGGGTCAGTGGGAAAAACCGGAGCGGCGGCGTTAGCAGCCCTGGCGGCACTCCGCGTCGGAGCCGGTCTGGTAACTGTGGCCACCCCCAGCAGCGTCAACGACGTGCTGGAAGCGAAGTTGCTCGAAGTGATGACGATGCCCCTCCCCGAGACGAAGGCACGCACGCTGGCCCGTTCAGGACTCGATCGCGTCTTGGCCTTTATCCAGGCACGCACGGCGATTGCCATCGGTCCTGGACTCTCGACCCATCCTGAGACCGTTGAACTCGTTCAGTCGTTGATGAAACATCTGGATCGGCCCTCCGTCCTCGATGCCGATGCGCTCAACGCCTTGACCGGCCGGGCCTCGTTACTGACCGAATGTAAAACTCCGCCCATTCTCACCCCGCACCCCGGTGAGATGGCTCGACTCGAAGTCGATGCCACCCCGCAGAGCGTGAACGCAGACCGAATCGGCACGGCCAGACGGTTTGCCCGCGAACGCGGCGTGCTCGTGGTCCTCAAAGGTGCGAGAACTGTGATCGCCCGCCCGGACGGGCTTGTGGCGATCTGCCCGACCGGTAATCCCGGCATGGCCACTGCCGGAACCGGTGATGTCTTGACCGGCATGATCGTCGGCATACTGGCACAAGGGGTTCCCGCGTGGGATGCCGCCTGTGCCGCGACCTATTTCCATGGATTGGCCGGCGACTTGGCCGCCCAACGGCTGGGGCAGTCCGGGATGCTCGCCAGCGACCTGATCGCTCAGATTCCTTATGCGCTCCAGCGGCCTAAAACGACCTAATGTCAGCCAGCCAGCCAAGGCGAAACAGCCTGCCGTGGAAACTGGTGTCCTCATCGCACCAGCACACCGATCGGCTTGGCCAAGTGCTTGGCCGTACGCTTCGCGGGGGAGAAACGATCGCGCTCTACGGGCCGCTCGGAACCGGCAAGACGGCGCTCGTTCGCGGAATCGCGCAGGGTCTGGGCGCATCGCCGACGGTAGTGACCAGCCCGACATTCGTTGTGATTCATGAATATCAAGGGCGCCTGCCGCTTGCCCACGTGGATCTGTACCGTATTCGCTCGCCCCGCGAACTTGAATCGACAGGACTGATCGAGTATTTCTCCGGTCAAACCGTGACGGCAATAGAATGGGCCGACAAGGGCCTTGCCGCGCTGCCGCAGGACCGGATCGAGATTACGCTGAACCATCGTGCCGCGCGGAGCCGGACGATTCAGTTGAGTGCGACGGGACCGAAGTCTGACGAGGTCCTCGCCCTCGCGCGCAGGCAGTACAGCAAGACCAGCAGGATGCATCGCGCGGCACCACGCAGGGCCTTGAACAAGAAGGAAACAACGAGGTCATGATTAGACTGATGCTGGTTGGAGTACTCCTGCTCCTCTCCCTGGCCTTTTTCCTTCAGAACCAGGAACAGGAAGTCACGCTCCGATACTTCTTTGGTCTCTTTGAAGCCTCAACGCCGATCTATAAGCCCATTCTGGCAGGGTTCGCGGTGGGGCTGCTGGTCTCCGGCATCCTTTTCTTTCCCCCATGGGTGCGGGGCCGGATCGAACTCCGCCGAAAAACCAAAGCGCTTCAGGAAGCCGAAGTGGACTTAGAACGGCTACGCCACTCACTCGATAAAGTCACCGGCCGCACACCCTCCACCGTAACCGGCGAACCACACCGAGACCGACACGATGAGTGACACAGACGCCTCACCGTTGATGCGGCAATACCGCGAGATCAAGCGCGGTTATCCCGACGCCATTTTATTGTTCCGCGTCGGCGACTTCTACGAAATGTTTTACGAGGATGCGCAGATCGCCTCCAAGCTGCTCTCCATTGCTCTCACCTCTCGCGATAAATCCAGCGTTAACCCAGTTCCGCTATGCGGAGTGCCCTTCCATGCCGCGCAAAGTTATATCGCGAAGCTCCTAAAGGCCGGACGAACCGTCGCACTCTGTGAACAGGTGGAAGACCCGAAACTCGCGAAGGGTCTCGTGCGCCGCGAAGTCGTTCGTTTGTATACACCGGGCACGCTAGTCGACACTGAATTTCTTTCTCCGGGAGAGTCGCATTTTCTGGTGGCTGTCGCCTTCTCCAACGCCACGGCCCCATCTGCCAAGGGACAATCCGTCATTGGGCTGGCCTGTGTGGACGTTTCCACCGGGGAGTTTTGGATGACAGAGTTCCAAGGGGCACAGGCAGAGATCCAGCTCATGGATGAACTAGCTCGGCTGGAACCGCGGGAACTGCTCCATCCTGATTCCGATGCAATTGGCAGATCGTGTCTGACTCACCTGCGTGGGTTCCGCCTCTGCGCGCAACCCTCGGCCTCCTTCAATCCCAAAGATGCCGCACAATTACTCCAGACACAATTCGCGGTGCACTCGCTCGACGGATTCGGCTGTCGCGGACTGACCGCCGGGATCGGAGCCGCCGGAGCGATCCTGAGATACTTTCGTGAGACCCAGCCAACCGCCTCCCTCGCGCACCTCCGCCGTCTACACACGCGCTGGAGCG
>JANYBU010000166.1 GCA_025360665.1 Nitrospira sp. | reverse complement strand
CCGGCCACCGTGCAGGCCAGCCCGAGATATTTGCCGAGCAGAAATTGCCAGCGCGGAATCGGTTTCGACAGCACCACGTAGATGGTCTTGCGGTCGATCTCTCGATTGACGAGCCCCACGCCGACGAAAATGGCGATCACGACGCCGAACAGATTGATGCTCGCCAGGCCCACGTCTAAGACGAGGCGGTGCACATCGCCCAGCGATAGCCGCGACAACACAATCGTGCTGCCGATCAAGAGCAGCGCAAACACGACGAGGTTATAGAGCAACTTGTCCCGCACCGCCTCTCGCATCGTACAGAGCGCCACCGCCCAGACTCGGCTCATCGAGGCACCTCGACAGACTCGTGCCCCACCGGTACGAACAATTCTTCCAACGATCGCTGTTGCGGCATCAGCGACACCAGTCGCGCTTTGGCTGAGCGAATCACGTCGAGGACCCTCTCGACCTGCGAGTCCCCCTGCACCGTGGCCATCACGTGATGACCGCGATGAACCAGCCGGCTGACCAAGGGCTGCACGTGGAACAGCCCGTCCTCGTGTAACCCCTCAATCACCAGCTCGAAGGACTCGTGCGCGCGTGGATGCAACAAGTCGTGCACTCGGCCGGTCGCCACCACCGAGCCCTGCACCAACATGGTGACCCGATCACAGAGCAGCTCGACGTCCGGGACGATGTGCGAGCTGAAGAGCACGGTCTTGCCGGCAGCCTTCAACCCCAGGATGAGTTCGCGCATCTGTTTGCGGCCGATCGGATCCAATCCCGACATCGGTTCATCGAGAATCACCAACGGCGGATCGTTGATTAACGCCTGCGCGATGCCGATCCGTTGCAGCATGCCTTTGGAGAATGCGCGCAACCTAATCTGCCGCACCTCTGTCAGGCCGACCAGCTCAAGGAGTTCGTCGATTCTCGCCGCACAGCGCGACCCAGACATGCCGCACAGTGTCCCGGTGAAACGAAGAAACTCTTCAGCGGAGAGGAACTCGTGATAACATCCGGACTCGGGAAGAAATCCGATGGGTGAGGCCGATGCGCGTGTGCCAAGCGCCCGGCCCATGATCCACACCTCTCCGCTCGTGGGTGCCACCAAGCCGGTGAGCATTTTGAAGATCGTCGTCTTGCCCGCTCCGTTCGCCCCCAAGAACCCAACAATTTCTCCCGGCTCGATGGCCAAATCGACGCGATGGACCGCGGTCATCCGGCGTCCTCGCACGCCGAGGCGAAACACTTTCGTCAGAGCCTCGGTTCTCACCGCCCACGCTGGTGTGGACATCGGTCGTTACCTCAGACTCGAGATCGCTCCATCCGGCGCATGATGGAGACGCAAGCGGTGCGGATGCGTGGTACTAACGACCTCTCCCCGCTCGGAATCCAGACGATAGGCGCCACCAAAGGGCTCAACGGGAACTGCCGCGAGATCGCCGGCCTGCATCACGGCATCGAACGTCTCCGGTCCTCGACCCACGCGAGCCGTATAGGCCTGAACAGCCTGTTCCAACACCGCGAGATCGCGCTCCACGATCACCTCGGCTTTTCGCCGTTCCAACACGGCTAACACCTGGACATCGTCCGTCTGTCGCGCCATCACATCCAGAAACTCCAAGGCCAGCGCCGGTTGATGACCTTCGACGTATAACCGCGCAGCCAATTCAGGCACATACGCCGGACGTCCCGGCAAGTGCGCGGCGATGGCCATGTAGCCCGCTGCGCGGACGTAGTCCTGTTGGTGAAAGAACGCGTTGAACCCCAATTGAAACGGCAACCGCCACGCCTCGGGATTCGCGGCCATGCCTTGTTCGAGGAGCGCGTTGCTCCAATCCATCCGTCCAGCCAACTCGGCTAAGGCCACACCACCCACATCGTAGGCGTAGACATACTGGGGATCGAGCGTCGTCGCGACCGTGAGCGCGTGAAACAGCCATTCATAATCCGCATGGCGCAGTTCGCGCTCGCCGAGCACTTGCACGATGTTCAGCCAGAGGAGATCGGCCGCCACGTGGTGGTAGCCCAAGACCATCGGCTTGACGAGATCCCCGTTCGGAAGCAGCCGAAGCTGAGAGCGGACGTCGGCGATGCCATCGTGCCGCTGCGCGGACTCCCACCGCAATCCAATGCCGGCGAGGAGCCACAGCGTGGCCACCAGGCCGAGCGTGATGGCGCGCCAGGGTACAGGAGACCAGGCGACAGGGACCGTTGGGTGATCGGATTTCCATGTCGCGTGTGAAGATCTGACGTGCATGGCGGTCGATTGATGAGAAGGGCTCAGACTCATGGTCGCGTCTGCTCCATACGCGTCACACCGCTGATCGGACACACCGTCTCAGAACGTATTCGCGGCGCAATCCACGACATGGCTGATATTCGACACCATGAAACCGCCCTTTTTCCCATCACCGTCCAAGTCGCTCTGCGCTTGCGCCATGAAGCCGATCGTGGGCGCCGTGGCAGCGCCGGCTCCCAGTGGAGCCGGCCAGTTCGGGCACGTATTGGTCATCGGACCGGGCGCTACCGTCTGCGTTTGGCTTCCAGCAAGGTAATAGTTGTAGCGCACCTGTCCGGACGGCGTGAACCCGACATCGCCGAATGTGCCGATCGCCGACGCCGGCGCTCCGGTCAACGGATTCACACACAACGCACCGGCGGTGGGAGTGCTTGCGACCGGAGGCCACGGCAGCTGCGCGCCGCCGGACGGCACGGTGCCGGGCCACCCACTGCTCTGCACCGAGAGGAAGCACGATCGCTCGGCTTGAAACGACAGACTTGCCGTCTTGATGGCCGCCAGGCTCGTCTTCGCCTCCGTGGTTTTCGCCTTCAACTGGTACGACAGAAAACTGGGAATGGCAATCGCAGCCAGCACACCGATGATCGCGACCACGATCATCAACTCGACCAAGGTGAACCCGCGTTGACTCCTCATTCGTGTGTTCATGGGCATGCCCTCCTGTGAGCGTGTCATCAAGAATTTCCGCGTTCGATTGTGATGGACCACCAGCCCGGACAGCACGATGCACGATCCTGGAGCCGAGCGCAATCCCGCCAAGTGTGCTAGCCCATTCGTGTCCCCCCATGTGGCTGGAGCACAAACACCTAGAGACGTCTATTGAGCATGAGGCCGACGGGATGGATCAGAAGGGCGGAGTGCCATCGGCACGACGCGCCACCGAGTCCCGACCGGTGTTCGAAGACGTGTGCAGTCCCGGCAGAGAAAATTAGGCTTGCGTGCTCTACCCCTGAGTCGACCGGCCAACCTGCGCCCCTCCGCCAGGACTGATCGATGAGCCTGGGGTTGACTGCGGCGCAGGACTCGGCACACTCCCTGGCGGCGCGATCATACCGAATGCAGGACTCGGGTGTTGGAACACCCACTCATAATAGGTACCGCGTCCCTCGAAATGCCGGACTGCGAGAGGAAAGTCTCGCTGTCGAACTGGCGTTGCGCGACTCTGGCTCCGGACCCCCATGATGCCGCCTGTCGGCGCCCGAACATATTCCCATTCGCCGCGTGCCATGGGATCCAGATAGACCTTGCGCAAGAAGGGCTTGGGCAATGTCGTCAGATCAGCCAATGTCTGGGGATAGACCTCTCCGGGCATCACGCGACCGGCTTTGATCGTGGCGGAATACAACGCGAGGGCAGTCTGAATCTCACTCCCTTTGGCCAGGAGATCCGCCTCAAGGTCCCGTTGCACCACAACCTTCCATTGTTTCACGGCAACGGTCGTGGCCATCCCGATGAGGACGATCACGAACATGAGCATGAGGTAGGTGACTCCTCGCTCATCAATGATCCGTGGTTTCACGTTCCAACTGTCCCACGGGTGAAACCGGCTCTGTCCTGTGTGCGCTTACCAATCTCGATACTTCGTGCCATCTAACCCCGTCTCCTGGCTCGGCGTCGTCACGTCGTAGACATCGTCGCCACACCAGCTCGAGGCGTTGGGGGCATCCTTATAACAGCGGAACACCCAATCGGCCTTGCCGGTCAAGGGATTGAGAGGAAGATTCCGCAGATAGCGCCTCGTCGTGGCTCCCCGCACCGTCGCCTCTTCGCCCGTCAGCTTGATCCCCAACAACATCTCCACCGACTTCGGATATCCGTACACGCTCGTGACTTCTTTGCACGTGAGCTTATTCTTCATACATACCGGTCCCACTAAGATCTCGCCATCGCAATTCCACTCCAGTTTAAAGGTGTCGATGGCGGCCCGCATGCTCCTCAACTGCTGATGGAGTTCGAGGTCGTGTGTCCGTTTCGCCGACAGACGGCTGAGCGGCATCGCGACTGACGCGAGGATCATCACAATGGTCAGCGTGACCAAGAGCTCCAAGAGGGTCACGCCAGACTCGTTCATCGCATCCCCATCGACGGCACTGAGTATCTTTCGCCTGATGGTACGCTGACATGATTCGACAGTTAGAGAACACCAAGAACCCTCTGAGCCGTCGGGACTAACGAGGGAGCCAGCTCAAGGCAAATTACTTGCGCATGCAGCACGATGCACAATCCCAATGTCTGCACGCAATCCCGCCAAGTGTGCTAGCCCATTCGTGTTCCCCCCTATGACTCGAGCAATACTCTCTAGGGGTAACGTATGAACGAACACTGCAGAAGCATGCAGCGAACTGCCCGGGCATAACGACGAGAACGCGATGAGGCCTCATGGGATGGAGAGACGCGCGCGACCAACAGGGAGCACACACCCGAAAGGCGGATCTTGCGTGCGACAAATCTACTGAACCGCGCCAGCCATTTGAAATACCGGCAGGTACATGATAATGACGATGGTGCCGACGATAAACCCCATGGCGAGCAGCAGCACCGGCTCAATCCAGGTGGTCATGCGCGTGAGCTTCAAATCTAAACTGCCTTCGTAGAATTCGGCGATGTCCCGCAACATGGTTTCAAGCGAGCCGGTCTCTTCGCCGACGGCAATCATCTCGGTCGCGAGTTTTGGCAAGACGTGCTGGGCCTCAATGGCGGACGCGAGCGTGGTGCCTTCGCGGATGCGTTCGACCGCTGCGGCCAATCCCTCGGCCATGTAACGGTTCGACACGGCGCCGCCCGCAATCTGTACCGCTTCCACGGCGGGAATCCCTCCAGCCAACACGGTGCCCAATGTGCGCATCAATTGAATGGTGTGGTGATAGGTCAAGATGAGTCCGAGCCCCGGCGCCGAGAGCATCCACCGATCGGTCGTGAGTCGCCCGGCCGCCGTGGCGCGATAGGTTTTCAATCCGATGATGGCTCCCACGAACAGCACGAACCCCGGAATGAAGTACTGATTAATCCCCTTGATGAGATCAAGCAAGACTTGTGTGGCCACAGGCAAGGCCTGCGCCGATTCCCCGTACACACTGACGAACGTCGGCATTACATAGCCGACCAGAAAGCCAATCACTCCGACGCCGACGATCACAAGGAATGCCGGATAGGCGAGCGCTTTGGTGACCTTCGCCTTCAACTCCATCATCAGTTTGAGATAGCTGATATAGCGTTGAAGCACTTCTGGGAGATTGCCGGACTGTTCGCCCGCACGGATCGTGGCGACATAGAGCTCATTGAAGTATTGCGCGTGTTTGCTCATCGCTTCGGACATGGCACTGCCGCTTCGAATGTCCTCTCGTACGGTACGAAGGGCTTGCTTGAAATGTACTTGGCTTGTGCGCTCGATCAGCAGATCCCACACACGCAACACGGCCAGCCCGGCCTTGAGCAAGGCCAGGAGTTCTTGATTGAAGACCAACACCTCATGCAACGGCAGCGTGCCGCCGAATCGAAATCTGCCGGTACGCGCCGTCGCGTGTGTGTCTCGATTCCGAAGCGCGAGGACGATGTACCCATGGCTCTCGAGCTGGCCTCGTGCCGCGCGCTCATCATCGCCGTCGATCTGTCCGTCGAGCGTCGCGCCGCTGGGCTTCGCCGCCTTGTAGGTAAAGGTCGCCATGGCTGCTCTGTGCCGCACTCTGTGTCGGAGAATAGATTCGGTCTCTATGCGGGCGCATGATGCAAGCGCCGCCACTCCTATGCAATCCCCTCTTGTGTGCTAGCACACCGGAGGGGAGCACGGTTACCTAGAGAGAACTTAAGACCGGCGAACGGATGACGGATGACGGAAAGAGACACTGGAATGGTGGACATGCAGACATTCCCCTAGCATGATACCCAGTACGCTGGAGACCGCTTGGTCGTCCGAAGGAACAGAGACCTGTGCACGCAGGTGGGACCGTACCAGGGCGTTCCTGGTTGAATTGGGCCATGTGAAAGACGGGTGGGCACCGACTCATGACGAGGATCTCGACGAGCCCCCTCTGGCGAGGAGGAGCGTCGGTTCAGTCCACGTTTCGGCGCGGTGCTGGTGCAGAGCTGCGCGCGATGGGGCAACGCATCCCACGGTGCAATCCGCGCACCCACGGAGGCGCCCAACCGCCACACACGCATGGAATCAGGTTAGAAGTCCGATCCCTCGGCGCAACCACGCCTTGCGCGGCCTAACACCGCCTGGCCACCAGGTTCTCACCCTATCCGCAGACGCGTCACGTGACCGTGACCACCCCGTCCTACCCGAACATAACGAACAACGCCTCGGAC
>JANYBU010000141.1 GCA_025360665.1 Nitrospira sp. | reverse complement strand
TGATGACGAAAGGGACTTGGGCATCTCGCTTGAGGAGGAAGCGGCGCTCACCTTTTTGTTCCGATTCCATGGTGGCGATCGGCTTGGGCTCCGGTCCTCGCGGAATCGGTTCGAACAGCTGTTTGATCGTGAGGAGCAAATTGTCGGCTTTGATGTCGCCCACCACGACGAGGGTCGCATTGTTGGGTGAGTAATACGTGTCGTAGTGTCGTTGCAAGTCGTCCAGGGTCATCGCATCCAGGTCGCCGAACCAGCCGATTACTGGCCAATGGTACGGATGGCTGAGATAGGCCTGGGCGAAGAGCGCCTCGACGAGCGCACCTTGTGGGTCGTCTTCCGTGCGAAGGCGTCGTTCTTCCTTCACGACCTCTCGTTCCGTCGTCAATTCACTCATGTCGAGCACAAGCCCTTGCATGCGATCGGCCTCAAGCTCCAGTGCCAGTTCGACGCGGTCGGCTGCGAGATTCTCGAAGTAAGCGGTGAAGTCTTGGCTCGTGAAGGCGTTGTCCATTCCTCCGTTCTTGCGAATGAGACGGGAGAAGGTGCCCTTGGGATATTTCGTGGTGCCCTTGAACATCATATGTTCAAGCATGTGAGAGAGGCCCGCACGGCCCATGACTTCGTTGCGTGAGCCGACTTTGTACCAGACTTGGACGGTGGCAACCGGAGCTTTGGGAACTTCGACTAACAGGACTTTCATCCCATTGGAGAGGATGAACTCACGAGGTTCCGTTGCGACGGCAGGCGAGGTGAAGGCGAAGACGAGAGTGCTCGCGGCAATCAACCGGGATATTTGCATGATGTGTCGAGAAGACAGCCAGGTCATGTTTGGGCGGTGCGCACACTGCATGCTAGCAACGGGATTCGATTTGTGTCAAGGCACGTTCTGCGTATTCGGGTGAGAGATTGCCCAATTGGCCGCAGGCGCCGAGGACGTCGCGCCCCCGGCTCTTACGGACAAACACATCGAGGCCTGCCTGTCGCACGATGGCTTGAAAGGCTGAAATATTGCTCTTCGATGGACGGAGAAAGGGACTCCCGGGAAATTCATTGAACGGGATCAGATTGATTTTGCATGCAATCCCGCGGACGAGCTTGGTGAGCCGGCGAGCATCGTCGGCGTGATCATTCACCCCGGCCAACAGCACGTACTCGAAGGTGAGTCGTCGGGTCGGCGGCAAGGGGTAACGACGGCAGGCGGCGAGCAATGTTTTGAGCGAGGCGATACCATTGACTGCCGGCATCAGGCTGGCGCGCTGGTCGTCCGTCGTGGCATTCAGCGAGATGGCCAGATTGACGCCGAGTGGCGCGATATCTTTCAGGCGCGCCGCCAGGCCGGCAGTCGAGACCGTGATGCGTCTCGGCGACCATCCGAGCCCCCACGGTTTATTGGTGAGTCGCCGAATGGCCTCTAACAAGGCCTCCATATTGGCCAAGGGCTCGCCCATTCCCATGAAGACGAGGTTGGTAATCCGTTCACCGGGGTCGAGGCGATCTTGGGCGGTCAGCACCTGTTCCATGACTTCATGGGGCTTCAAGTTGCGTTTCAATCCCATCGTGCCGGTCAGGCAGAATCTGCAATCCAAGGTACAGCCGACCTGTGTCGACACACAGAGGGTTAAGCGGTTTTCATCGGGAATCAGCACCGTTTCAACGGTGAGTCCATCGCTGAGCGTGAGTACGAGTTTTCTCGTGTGATCGACCGATTGAAAGACCGTGCAGTCGGCGGCTCGTTGAATCGTGACTTGTGAGGCCAGTGCCGTTCGCTCCGCTTGGCCGAGGTCCGTCATCTGGTAAATGTTTTGGACTCGACGTTGATAGAGCCAGCGCAAAATCTGACCGGTTCGGTAGCGGGGCCATCCGAATTGCTGCACGAGCTGGCCCATCCCTTCTTCATCAAGGGCCAGGAGGTTTGTGGGAGCTGTGCGTGAGGGGAAGGCGTCTTTTTCGTGACCCATGAGGGCAGCCTACCACAGCCTTAAAAAGTGGAACAAGGTACAGGATTCACACGGCTCTGCTGGCAACAGGGGAGGCACACTGCTATATATGTGACAGATCGAGAGCGAGACGACGGATGCGCGACTATATACATCAACGGGCCATACGAAATCTGTTCCTCGCCACGTCTATTGGTCTCTGTGGGTTTGCGCTGCTCTCCGACCAGGTGTCCGCCGGTCCTTCCTCTCCGTCGATGTCGAATGACGGCAAAGCGTGTGAGAGTGCGGAAGATTGCTTTCAGGCCGCAGCACTGCCGAAGGAACGGTTCGGCAAGGCCCTCAATAAAGAGCAAGTCTTGTTGCTCAAGCTTGATCGGCTGCAACGGCTGATGGAGCGTTTCCCCGCCACACTCTGGGCCAAGCGCGCAGGGTTGCTGTCCGGAGTGTTGCTCCTTGAACGGAATCCTGCCGTGGCGATTCAATTTCTCCGCGCGGCACAGCGAGACTTTCCGGTCTTGGATGACTATATCCGATTATGGACGGGGGAGGCGTTGTTGAACCTCGGAGACGCAAAACATGCGGCGGACATGTTCGAAAGCATTCCGCAGGCGGTGCCTGACTCCTATCTGCTGACCAAGGCCGCGTATCGAGCAGGGGAAGCGTGGTATCAAGCGTCGAGTTGTTCAGAAGCGACAGCATGGTTTGCAAAAGCGGTGGAACTGAATGATAAGGAGCCAGGGACTCCCCAAGCGCTTCTTCGGCGAGGCGCCTGCCAACTGCGAGACAATAACATACCGGCAGGTCGCGAGACTCTGATGCAGCTCTGGGTTCGGTTTGCATATAGCGCAGAAGCGAAAGAAGCGGAAGCGCTATTGGCCACGAATCTTGGTGGCGAGCCTTGGGTGGTCCAGTCGAGCGAGCGGCTTGCCCGGGCACAGGTGTATCTTGGACAATCCTTCCATGCCGAAGCGATCGAGGAACTCCGAAAGTTTCTTGCGGCTGATCCACAGTCGCCTCGGCGTGCCGAGGCGAAGCTGAAGCTTGGCATCGCGCAGGTACGGCTGAAACAGTATGACCAGTCCCGAGAGACGTTCCGTGCGCTGGTGAAAGATGGGGGAACGGATTCCCACGAAGCGTCGGTCTGGCTCGCCCGCGTCTATCTTCGACAGGGACAAGGGGACAAGTTGTTAGATCTCGCCCGTACACTGCCGACATCTTCGCTCTCTGCGGAGCAGAAGGGCCAGATCGCCTTGTTCGCCGGGATTTGGTTGGAAGATCAAGGCCGCTTTGACGACGCGATTGTGCGGTACCGCCAGGTGGCAAAGGTCGGAGAGCCGGCGTCTCAGCGAGCCGAGGCACGGTGGCGCGTGGGCTGGGTGTATTACCGTATGGCGCGCTATCGTGAGGCGGGTGATGAGCTGCGTCTGCTCGCCGATCAGCACGACAGCGATTTTGAGCCACAGGCGCTTTATTGGATGGCGCGTGCGGCCGAATTGAGCCAGCAGCCTCACACTCGTGAGGTGTATGTGCAACTCTGCCAACGATATATATATACTTATTATTGCCAGCTGGCGCGCGAACGGATGGATCTCCCGTTGTCGGAGCCCCC
>JANYBU010000095.1 GCA_025360665.1 Nitrospira sp. | reverse complement strand
AAGAGAACATCGGGCGCTTTACCGGCGTATTGCGTGAACTCTCCGAAGGTGCGCAGTTCATGGTCATCACCCACAGCAAGCAGACGATGGTCATTGCAGACTCGTTGTTTGGGGTCACCATGGAAGAACCAGGCATCTCAAAAATCGTCTCGGTGAGGCTGGGCAACTTGCAGCCGGCCTAAGCACGCCAGATTGGCTAAAACATTCGTACTTCAGAGGACTTCCGTCTCTCTGTTTCTTGACTCAGAGTAGGGTGTCTGTTATATACCCTACAAACGGGCAGAACTATGCGCGTGCCGCCCGTGTGTTGTGTTTTCTCAAGACGATGCGTGTGACTCTCATGGTCCATCCACCTGCAGTTTTTCATAGCCCAGCACCATGAAGCTGATTCGAACGCTCCTGGATCGTCTATCCGATAGCCTCTTCGTCTCCGTTCCGGGGAAGCTGGGGATGGCGACCGAGTTGTCCAAGGTTCCGCCGTTGCGTCTGGTGTCGGACAAGTCCATGCTCTCGGCCTCCGTCGACGTGGCGACACGTCGCTCCACCAGCCATTCGATCAGTCAAGTAGATGCGCTCGACGACGCAGTCCGGCGCAGTCAAGCGTGGTTTTTGTCCAGACAACATGCATCAGAGGGGTACTGGGTTGCGGAGCTCGAAGCCGATACCACGCTGACCGCTGAATATCTGTTGCTGCGGCGGTTTCTCGATCGGGTCGATCCCGAGCGAGAGCGCAAGGCGGTTCGATATATCCGTGCCATGCAATTGTCCGATGGCGGCTGGCCGCTTTTCTACGGAGGGCCCTCGGAGATCAGCGCATCGGTGAAATCCTACTTCGCATTGAAGCTGAGCGGGGTGTCTGTAGATGAGCCCTTCATGGTGCGAGCCAAGGACTGTATCCTCGCGAAGGGTGGAGTTGTCCAAACGAATGTGTTTACCAAGATCGCGCTGGCGCTGTTCGATCAATACGACTGGGAAGGCATCCCCCACATGCCGGTTGAGCTGATGCTGCTCCCGAAGGGATTCTACTTTAACATCTATGCCATTTCCTATTGGTCCCGCGCCGTCTTAATCCCATTGCTGATCGTCTTCGCGCACCGGCCGGTGTGTCAGATCCCGCGGGAGCAAGGGATTGAGGAATTGTATCTCATTCCGCGCAAGGAGATCCGCTATTGGAAGTTCCCGCCGTTCAACAAAGATCAAAAATGGTTCACTCCGCATAATCTCTTTGTCGCGTTGGATGCGATGCTGAAACTGTACGACCGGATGCCGCTGAGTGGGTTGCGGGAAAAGGCCTTGCACAAGGCTGCCACCTGGATGTTGGAACACATTAAGGGCAGTGGTGGGCTGGGGGCGATTTATCCGGCCATGGCCAATTCGATCGTGGCACTTCGCTGCCTCGGCTACCAGGTCGACGACCCATTGGTGCGGAAGGCGTTCCACGAAATCGAATCACTGGAAGTCTACGACACGGTATTGATCGGTGATCAGCGCGTCGAGGCGCTGCATCTTACGCCCTGCCACTCTCCTGTCTGGGATACGGCATTGCTCATGAACGCCTTTATCGAAACCGGGATGCCGCAGGACCACCCATCCCTCCAGAAAGCGGCTGCATACTTGGTCTCGCGCCAAACGAAAACGGTTGGAGATTGGAAGTTCTCGTCTCCCGATGCGGAACCGGGAGGCTGGTACTTCCAGTTCGAGAACGAGTTCTATCCCGATGTGGATGACTCGGCAGTGGTGTTGATGGCGCTGTCGAAAGTCCGGATGGCTCAGGCCGCCGACTTGCAGGAATCCATACAGCGGGGGACGAATTGGGTGCTCGCCATGCAAGGATCCGATGGCGGGTGGGGCTCGTACGACAAGGACAACAATCGCATCGTCTTCAACTATATCCCCTTTGCCGACCACCATGCCTTGCTTGATCCGAGCACGTCCGACTTGACTGGACGCTGCCTCGAGATGCTTGGGGCGTTGGGCTATGATCAGACGCACCCTGCCGTGGCACCGGCCCTCCGGTTCCTCAAGCGAGAGCAGGAGACCGACGGCAGTTGGTACGGTCGGTGGGGTGTCAATTATATCTATGGCACCTGGTCGGTCCTAGCTGGTCTCCGTGCGATCGGGGTGGATCACTCGGAGCCCTATATTCGCCGTGCGGTCGCCTGGCTTGAGTCGAAGCAGAATCCCGATGGCGGGTGGGGCGAGTCTTGCCTTTCTTACGGCGACGATCCTGCGTGGAGCGGGAAGGGGGACAGCACGCCTTCTCAAACGGCCTGGGCCATCATGGGACTTATGTCGGCCGGGATGACCGATGCCTTCAGCGTCGCTCGCGGCGTCCAATATCTGCTCCGTCACCAAATGAAGGATGGTTCGTGGGAAGAGGTCCGCCATACGGGCACCGGATTCCCCCGGGTGTTTTATCTCCGCTACCATTGGTACTGCAAATATTTTCCGTTGTGGGCCTTGGCCATGTACCGGAATTTGCGGACGCGCGGAAAGATGCGGGCCGACGAAGTACGGCAGCATGCAGTAGCGTCCGGGTGTCATCGAGCTGATCGTTGAACACTCCGCCGACGTCATCCGTTGGCGCGGGGCAACCCCTCTCAGGATCTTCGACGCATCCCATCGCCATCTTTGCCGCAACTCGCTGGGAACTCCAGGCCGTTCGGCGCGCGCTCGCGACGGATCGTGTTGCGACAATCGCCGGAGTCCGCTGCCATATTGGACAGCGAGGGGACCGTACATATTGGCTCATCCAAACCGGAGTCGGTCCCGCTGCGGCCGGCACTGTTGCGGGAAGGGTGTTGAAGGAGCAGCCCATGTCGCTGGTCATGTCCACGGGCTTTGCCTGCGCGCTCGTACCGGCTCAGGTGGGGGACCTCATTGTTGGCACAGCGGTGTCTTCTGTACATATTGAAAGAATCTGGAAAA
>JANYBU010000071.1 GCA_025360665.1 Nitrospira sp. | reverse complement strand
GACCGGCGCGCGACGGGCCGAAGTCTTGAGCATGCGGTGGGACGACGTGAGTCTGACCAGGGCCGAGTGGCGGATACCACATACCAAGGCCGGGCGCCCGCATCTCTTGCCCGTGCCCCAAGCCCTGATCTCGACGCTTCGCAGCCTCCCCAAGGTCGAGGGGAATCCCTATGTGTTTGTGGGACAGAGCGGGGTTGGCCATCTCCACGATATGAAACGGGCCTGGGAGCGAATTCGGGTGACGGCGGGGATTCCCGATGTGCGGTTTCATGATCTCCGGCGGACGGTCGGGTCGTGGTTGGCGGGAAGCGGAGAAAGCCTGCACCTGATCGGAAAGGTGCTGAACCATCGCGATGTGAGTACCACGGCCATCTATGCGCGGTTGAACCTCGATCCTGTGCGGCAGGCTTTGGAGCGCAACGCGTCGAAAATGCTGGGGGCGGCAGCACCGCAACAGACTCCAACTGTCATACTGAAAGCAAGGAAACGGTTACGAGCAACGCGCACTTCAAATTCCCACAAGTTGAAACCCGCTAGGAGTGAGTCGGGTTGTGATATCGTCCCAGTAATGGCGTCCCGTTAATCCGCAATCGGCTTGCCTTCGACGTTTCTCTCTTATGTCAGTATTCGATCAGCTCATACCCGCGGCGACCCTCGCCTTGGGAAGACGCAGTATGATTAGTATTATGAATTGCCTATATAAATTCTCCTTGGAGAGACAGGTTGTTTGCGTAGCACTTAGTAGAGGGACCGTCTATATAGACAGTAGGGTTATTATTTCCCACATTCATGTGCCAGGTGCGCCAGTCAACCTGAAGCCCTTCCCCATCTCTCCACGCCAGCAAGAATGAATAGCCGGATCAAGGCCTGACAGGGAACACCCTGCTCTTTGGCTACAGCGTGTAGCTGGTAGAGGGGCATTTCATCATGCGCCACGCATGTCATTGTCCCGCGATGCGACGAATGTTGCCCATCAAATATTTGGGTTGGGGCTATATTCCAGAAAACTAGAAATCGGGGAGAGTGGACTGTAGCTTGATACTGAATTTTTAAGCAACCCTTGACTGAACGTGATCATGAAGCGTTGACCACGGTCGTCTTAAAAATAGAATACTACAGCGGGCGTACCGGCGATGACCTTTATTCGACTGTATCTAACTCGGTACTCTGGTGGATCATTTCCAATTCTTTCCTCTTGAGCTGACCCGTCAAATATCTTGCTTCTCTCAGAAACCACGCTCCCCATTTCAAGGCACTCTTCTTGCGGTTAGCCTGCCTCATTATCGAGAGGAGGCGATTATGACCAGTTCATTTTCGATTTCACCGGCCATGCGTATTTGGCTTGTTTTAGGATTTCTTATTGTCCTTCCTACCACGTCCTTCGGATGGGGCAATGAAGGACATCAGACGGTGGGCGCGATCGCGGACCGGCTTCTCGTCGGTTCCAAGGCCTCACAAGAATTGAACAATCTGCTGAAGCAGGGAGAAACTCTCTCTAACGTCTCAATTTGGGCAGACTGTGCCAAGGGCTATTGCGGTCCCCTAACACCTGAGATGCATGAGTTTGTCGCTGCCAACCCGAAGCACCACAACTACCATTTCACCGATATACCCTTCCAAAAAGCGCACTATGAAGCGGGGACGGTCGGTAGTGCCGAAGACGATGTCGTCCATATCATCCAACAGGCGATTGAGGTGCTTCGCGGACATCAGGATGCTGCGCACAATCCTCATGGGTTCACGAAACGCCAAGCGTTGTTACTCCTGACCCACCTCGTCGGGGACATCCACCAACCGCTGCACGTGGGGACGGCATATGTAAATGACAATGATGAGTACGCCATTCCGGCCAGCGTGTACCCCGTCAGGCCCAGTTGGACAGATAGAGGCATCTTGATAAGGTGATGTGTTGGGCTCATCGTCGCGACCGAAAGGAACGAAGATGAGACCACAACAGGACAGCCGGGAAGCGGTCGAGAAGACCGTCCGGGACATCAAGCGTCGTACACGGCGTCATTTTGGTGCGGAAGACAAGATCCGCGTCATATTGCAAGGGCTTCGGGGCGAGGAGAGCCTTGCGGAGAGCTGCCGCAAGGAGGGCCTGCACCAGAACCTGTATGACCGCTGGCGCAAGGAGTTTCTGGAGGCCGGGAAGAAACGGCTGGCCGGAGACACCGTCCGGGAAGCAGGCAGCGACGAGGTGAAGGCCCTGCGCGCTGAATCCACGCAGCTGAAAGAGGCTCTTGCCGAAGCCCTGCTGGAAACCCGCGTGCGTAAAAAAAGCGTGATCGCGGATGGGGAGGCCGGCACATGAGATACGCCGCCTCTGAAACGCTAGAGATCATCCGCACGGTCGAACAGTCTTCGCTGGGCATGCGGCGGACACTGGGGCAGATCGGCATTCCCAGATCGACGTTGTACAACTGGTAGGACCGCTATGTGTCGGAAGGCGTTGATGGGCTGGAAGACCAAAAGCCCGATCCCGGCCCTGTCTGGAACAAGGTGCCGGATGCCGTGGCCGAACAACTGGTGACGCTGGCCCTTGCCGAGCCTGATCTGTCGCCGCGCGAGCTGGCGGTGCGGTTTACGGAAGAACAGCGGTATGACTTGTCTGAATCGACGGTGTATCGGGTTCTGAAGAGCCGCGACCTCATCACGTCGCCCGCGTTCATCGTGATGAAAGCCTCTGACAAGTTCGCCAACCCGACGACGACGGTCAATCAGCTGTGGCAGACGGACTTCACCTACATCAAGGTGACCGGATGGGGATGGTACTACCTCTCGACGGTCATGGACGACGTCTCGCGCTTCATCATCGCCTGGCGGCTGTGCAAGACGATGAGCGCGACAGACGTCTCGGACACGCTGCGGGATGCGCTGACGGCCACGGGCCTCGACCGCATGAACGTCCGGCACAGGCCGCGGCGCTTAAGCGATAATGGCCCCTGCTACGTCTCGTCGGAACTACGCGCATGGCTCGATGAAAGCGGCCTCTCGCACACAAGAGGCCAGCCCGATCACCCGCAGACGCAAGGCAAGATCGAACGCTGGCCCCGCACGCTTAAAGACCGCATCCTGCTCGAACACCAGTATCTGCCGGGCGATCGTGAACGGCAGCTCGAAGACTTCATCACCCATTACCACACAAGGAGGTACCATGAAAGCCTGAACAACCTGACCCCCGAAAGCGTCTTCACAGGACAAGGCTCGGCCATCCTGCAACACGCAATCGTCTCAAAGAGAAAACCATGAAGCTAAGAAAGCAATTGCACGTGAAAAGAACGGCCGCGTAACATCAACCCACGGGAGCCAGAACACCACCTTATTTTTCTACGCTCTGTGTCCAGAATGATCTGACGACGTACAGCCATGTTCAAACAGATCGCTGGGTACGTGAATGAGGTATTCTCCTCGAGCCCCAGAAACCACGCGGTCAGGCCGGCCAGGAAGGTCACGACGAGGGGCACCGGAATGAACTTCGCCCACGGTTTCTTTATACGAGAAAGTATACTGGTCAGAAAAAAGAGGAGGAAACAGCTCACGGCTCCAATGACGCAGATCACCGATTCATGCCCATGATCTGTTCGGGGATAAGCAAGATGGCTTTGGGAATGGATTTGATGGGCGGCGTGAAGTACCCGAGAAAGGCCGGGATTTGTTTAATGATGATCAGCATGCCAATCGCCATCAACATGCCTTCGACCACCGAGATGGGAAAAAACAGCGCGAATCTCCCGGCATTGAAGAGGCTTAAGATCACCTGAACGATGCCGACGATACAAATGGCCACCAGCGCGAGCGGATAGCCCACCGCCAAATCTCCATTCCCCAACAAAATCATGCTGGCTAATATCGCCGGCGCCAGGCCGGCGGCCGGCCCGCTGATCGTGATATAGGCGCCACCGAGGAAGGGGAAGACAAATCCGGCGATGATCGCCGAAATCACACCGCAGACAGGAGGCGCACCGGAGGCAATCGCAATACCGAGCGAGAGCGGGATTCCCATCATGGCGACTTGCAGCCCTGCCATCAGGTCGTACCGCCAATGCTTCAGCCCCGCCACCCCATTTTGGGGTTTCTCGATTGCTGGAACATCTTCTATTGCGAGAGTTGTCGATCCATGCGATGACATGCTGTTCCTCCTGAATTTCGGGTTTCTCTATTCACCGCACGACCCGCATAGGGAATTATTACCCTGCGCTGTGAGAGCCACTCAGCCGCCGCCGATCTCACCCCTTGTCTCGACGACCAGGAATTCCCCTTTCATGTGGGTGTGAATATCACACCACAAGGGAACCTGCGCCGTTTCGCTGATCCCGGTCGCCGGATCTGTACGAGACTCCTTCTTGAAGTACAAGGTCATGGTCTGCTCCGGTTTGAGATGGTAGGCCCTGAACCCTTTGCCCTTCGGGCCTCTGATCTCCACACCATCGCCTTCTTTCTTGAGGACTCCTTCCTTGAACAGCGGCGAAGTGATCCCATGGGTCATCGAGCCCTTGTTGCGGACCACGATCGCTGTCAACGCGCCGGGTGTCGTATGGCCTTGTACGTTGTACCCCTGGTCCGTGATCGTGACCTCGATCTTCATCTCAGGATCTTCAGCCTGGACAACGGATCGCCCATCGAAACCCACCACCGTCAAGGTGACAGCCCCTATAGCCAAAGGAACCAGCAACCATTTTAATACACTTATCCTGCTCTTCATTACGCCCCCTTTTGGTTACAGTGGAGCTCTATTAAACTCCATGCCATTTGCTGAAGCGACGGCCTCCAGGCCCCTTACAGCCAGTTGACGCGTGCGGCCAAACCGAGCTTGCTCGACCCGAAGCGCTTGCGATACTGTGTGACGGGAGAAGCCTCGCCAGTGATCGGTGGGAGAGGCACTGACTCTCCCACCTTTCGACCGACTCGATCTTAGAGCCAGGTGACGCGCTCGGCTGGCCGAATGTAGATCGGTTCTTCGACCTGAATCCGCGCCACTTCCTTGCCCGACTTGTTGAAGCCCAGCACGGTATCGTTGTACATCTCGAACCGCTTCCCGTGGATCTGGGTCTCGAACACTTTCGGCCCCGGAATGACATCGTACCGGAAGATGATCTGCTGGCTGGCTCTCCAGAGCTGGAGAACTGCCAACAGTTCACGGCTGGGTACGAGATACTTCTCGATGGCGTTATCGACGCCCGGGCCGAACATCTGCCGCGCATAGCCGCGCGGGCTATGCCGGGGGGGGATGTAGAAGCCATTGGGCTCGGTGCCCCACTGGGGGTACAGCGGCAGCGCCACCTGCTCCACGCGAATCGCGTAGTAAAGCGGGTGCCACCGATCTTCCGCCCACAGGCCGTCTTCCCCGATGCGCACCAGGCTCTGCATCCGGATCTTGCCGACGCAGGCGGCCATACAGCGCGTTTCCATCGGCTCGCCCCCGGTCAGCGGGTCCTTCCCTTCAATGCGTGGATAGCACGCGATGCACTTCTCCGACACGCGGGTGGTGCCCCGATACATCGGCTTCTTGAAGGGGCACTGTTCCACACACTTCTTGTACCCGCGGCACCGGTTCTGGTCGATCAACACGATCCCGTCTTCGGGGCGCTTGTAGATCGCCTTCCGGGGGCAGGCCGCCAAGCAGCCGGGATACGTGCAGTGGTTGCAGATCCGCTGGAGATAGAAGAAGAAGGTCTCATGCTCCGGCAGACTGCTGCCCGTCATCTTCCACGGTTCGTCCCGGGAAAAGCCGGTCTTGTCAATGCCT
>JANYBU010000054.1 GCA_025360665.1 Nitrospira sp. | reverse complement strand
TTCTGGATGTCAACGAGGCGGCCAGCCTCATGCTGGGTTATTCGAAAGACGAATTGTGCGCCATGACCGTCCACGATCTGAATCCTGACTTTCAGACGGACAAGTGGCCAGAATTTTGGGCAGAAACCCAGCGGTGCGGGACCATGGTGCTGGAGACGGTCCATCGGGCGAAGAATGGTCAGCTGATCCCCATCGAGGTGAGTGTCAATTATCTGTTCTACGAAGGAAAGGAATACCATTGTGCGTTCGTGCGTGACATCACCGAGCGTAAGCGGTTGGATACAGCGCTTCGGACAAGTGAAGACCGGTATCGGGTGTTGTACGACGAGATCCCGACCATGTACTTCAGGCTCGCTACGGACGGCACGGTACGTTCTGTCAACCGCTTCGGGGCGAAGCAGCTAGGATACCGGGTGGAGGAATTAGTCGGGCACTCCGTGCTTGGCCTCTGTCACGAACAGGATAAGGAAATTGTTACAGCAAATCTGTCTGAGTGTCTTATAACACCGGAGACCACGAGACACTGGGAATTTCGGAAGGTACGGAAAGACGGGAGCATCATTTGGGTACGGGATACGACCCGTGTAGGTCAGTCTTCTACCGGAGAGACCGTTGTGCTGGTGATGTGCGAAGACATCACGGCTCGAAAGCAGATAGAGGAGGCGCTAGGGGCGAGTGAGCGGTTAATGAATAACATCCTCGAGAACATTCCTTCGTATGTGTTTGCCACCGATCGCCAACACCGTTACATTCTCTTGAGCGATGACCTGGCCAGGTTCTACGGGAAGCCCAAAGAGGAGATTCTCGGCAAGACGCACCACTCTGTTTTTCCTGAGAACGTGGCGGATGCTATCCAGGCGGCTAATGAACAGATCATGACGAGTGGTATCTCTCAACAACTTGAAGAAGTTGTTGAGAGCCCGGTCAGTGGGGTACCACGTATCCTATCTACCAACAAATCCCCCCTGCGGGATGAGAAGGGACAGATCTACGGAATCTCCGGGATTGCCACCGACATCACCAAGCACAAGCGGCTGGAGGCGCAATTCAGGCAGGCTCAAAAGATGGATGCGGTCGGCCGTTTAGCGGGCGGCGTGGCGCACGACTTCAACAATCTGCTCACCGTTATCAACGGGTACAGCGCAATGCTCATCGACCGGCTGACTGAGGAAGATCCCCGGCATGAGATGGCGGTTGAGACGTTGAAGGCGGGCGAACGGGCCAGTGAGCTGACCAAGCAATTGCTCGCCTTCAGCCGGAAGCAGGTTCTCATCCCGCAGCCGCTGAATTTCAACGAGTCGCTACGCTTGATCAGCTCGCTGCTCAACCGGCTGCTGGGCAAAGAGATCAGGCTGACGATGGATCTTGCGCCGGACCTCTGGTCGATCAATGGTGATAAAGGACAACTCAACCAGGTCACCATGAATCTGGCCATTAATGCCCGCGACGCCATGCCGACCGGAGGGACCGTCACGATCGCCACGCGCAATCTCTCTGTCACGCCGGAGTGGCCGGATCGTTATCAGATGATGCCGCAGGGAGACTACGTGCATGTGAGCGTTCGCGACACCGGCCACGGGATGAGTCCTGAGACACTTTCTCATCTATTCGAACCATTTTTTACGACCAAAGAAGTGGGCGAAGGAACGGGCCTGGGGCTGGCGACGGTATACGGGATCGTCAAGCAAAGCCAGGGCTATATCTTTACCGACAGTACGGCCGATCAAGGGACCACATTCCATCTCTATTACCCGCGTGTGACTGCAGCCCCAACTGTGACTGAGACACCGCTGGTTCGCCGCAGGAAAGGGTCAGAAAGTCTACTCGTCATTGAAGACCAGGACTCAGTTCGTGCCCTCATTGTCCAGGCATTAAAGCAGGACGGGTACCGGGTAATCGAAGCGGCAAATGGCGAAGAGGCCTTGCGGGCCGCGGCGGCGCAGCCTGAGCCGATCCAGGCGCTTGTGACCGACGTCATCATGCCGAAGATGTCCGGCCTCGTCATCGCGGAGCGGCTCAGGCGTATCTGGCCCGGCACCCGGGTTCTCTTCATGTCTGGCTATGTCGATCTCACAAAGCCGGATTTTCTCGAAGAGCCAGGAACCGCCTTTATTCAAAAGCCTTTCTTACCCGATGATTTGGCCAGGCACCTGCGTGACCTCTTGGACAGGCCTATCTGACGGGACGGCTAACGTGTTCGAACGCTCGACCTTCCCGGCTTCGGTCGAGTTGTCAGACCCCCTTGCTCGTTCCATCTTTTTTGAGCCACTCCACAGCCCCTGTGCCTGCCGCATGGCCCGTGGCAAAGCAGGCAGTCAGAAGATAGCCTCCAGTCGGCGCCTCCCAATCCACCATTTCACCGGCACAGAAAAATCCAGGAAGAGCGCGGATCATCAACCGTGCGTCGAGAGCTTCGAATGGCACGCCACCAGCCGTGCTGATCGCCTCCTCCAGCGGGCGCGGTGCGATGAGTCGCAGCGGCAACGCTTTAATTGCAGCGGCCAGACGAGCCGGGTCTGCAAAATCTTCTTTCGAGACCACTTCACGAAGCAGCCCCGCCTTCACGCCTTCGATATGTGCCTGCCGCTGAAGATGCGTCGCCATGGTGCGTTTGCCACGCGGCCGAGATAAGTCGTGAGTCAGGCGCGGCACGTCTCGGTCAGGCGCCAGGTCGAGGCGTAAAGTGGCCACTCCCTTGGCCAGGATCTCGTCGCGAAGAGAGGCAGATACCGCGTAAATTACGCCGCCTTCCACGCCGGTCTCCGTGATCACGAATTCCCCCGGATGCCAGGATTCGGCACCGGCATCGTTCCGCATAACAATGGCCACTGACTTGACCGGGTGCCCGGCAAACTTCGTTCGAAAGTGATCGCTCCAGCCCACGTCGAAGCCACAGTTCGTAGGCTGCAACGGTGCAATGTGAAGCCCGCGTCCTGCCAGCAGCGGCACCCACCCTGCATCTGACCCGAGCTTCGGCCAACTGCCGCCTCCAAGCGCAAGTACCACTGCATCGGCCTGGACAGAGAGGTCTCCCTCTGGCGTCGCAAAACGCAGAGCCCCCTGCCCATCCCAGCCGGACCACCGATGACGCATGTGGAATCGCACGCCGGCCTGGCGCAACCGGCGGAGCCACGCGCGCAGCAACGGCGCAGCCTTGAGATCGGTGGGGAATACGCGCCCGGAAGAGCCCACAAATGTGTTGATGCCGAGTCCACGGGCCCAGGTTCGGAGCGCATCAGGCCCGAACGCTGCAAGCTGCGGCGCGATCTGCACGCGACGTGCACCATAACGCGAGAGAAATTTCTCAGACGGTTCCGAGTGCGTGAGATTCAGGCCACCTTTTCCCGCCAGAAGAAACTTGCGCCCGACCGACGCCATGGCGTCATAGAGATCGACCTGTGCGCCGGCCGAATTCGCCGCTTCCGCGGCCATGAGCCCGGCAGGTCCTCCGCCAATAATGGCGATCTTCATCTGTACCCCACTGTTTGTGTCCATGAAGCCTTTCACACCGGAGCCACGTAAGAAGGGGGCGATCAGAGGTTCGAAGTTCGGGGTTCAAAGTTCCCAAAACCTCGAACTTCGGACCTCGAACTCTCATCCGTCTCGCCCGTCCCGCCAGTCCCGCCCGCACGCCGAACCGTATCGCGGGACCCTACACGCAGAACTGAAATGGGTCAAGCACCGGCGTGGCAATCACAAGATTTCACAGCCCGGAACAGGCTATACTCTCGTCTAACGATGGATGAGCAAGAGCCCATACAGGTGGTCGAGCTTCGGATCAGCTACCGATATGTCACCGCGCACCCCTGGGTGGTCCAGGCCATCGGAGGATTTTTATCCGCGTATTTCATGGAGCATCCAGGGTTCCGCGTGCAACGACACATGGAAGAACTGGAATCCGGCTCATACATTTGGGTATGCGAGGTACCTCCCAGCCTGAAGGTCCTCAGGCTTCTGAGGCGATTGAAGGAAGATATTCCCCCCTGCCACGCTCAACAGATCGCCACCGATCTGCCCGCGCTACCTCGTTATCTCATCGATTGCCTTGAGCAACCAACGGATCCATAGCATCTGGCCCATGGCATAGAGTTTACGAGAATCGATATCGTCCTAGTGGCGAATCAGCGTGAATGGTACAAATTCATATGCACTGGAAGCTCATTCTCGGAACGATTATTATGCCGCTGGCTATGGGCGCATGCGCCCTCTCCGGGGCGTCAGCGCTCGGCGACAGCACCCCTCCCCTCCCCAGACCCGATCACATTGTGATGGTGATTGAAGAGAATCACTCCTTTAGCCAGATTATCGATTCGCCCGATGCGCCTTACATCAACAGGCTGGCAGACCAGGGCACAGTCTTCACGCAGTCCTTTGGTGTCACCCACCCCAGTCAACCCAACTATCTCGCATTGTTTTCAGGATCGACGCAAGGCGTCACCGATAACTCGTGCCCGCACATCTTCACGACCGCCAATCTTGGACACGCGTTGCTGGCGGCAGGGCTGACATTCGCCGGATACTCGGAAGACCTCCCCTCAGTTGGCTCTCTCACCTGCGACGAGGGGCTATACGCACGCAAGCATAATCCCTGGGTGAATTGGCAGGACAGCGCGACCAATGGGCTCCCGGCGACGGCCAATGTACCCATGACGAGTTTCTCCACCGATTTCAGTACGCTCCCGACAGTGAGCGTGATCGCGCCGAACCAGGTCAATGATATGCACCACGGGAAAGACCCCGATAGGATTCAGACCGCCGATCGGTGGCTTCAGGAACACCTGGATGCCTACATCCAGTGGGCACAGCAGCACAACAGTCTGCTGATCGTGACCTGGGATGAGGACAATAAGAAAGAGAATAACCGGATTGTAACGCTCTTCGTCGGGCCCATGGTGCAAGCCGGTCGCTATGATCAGCGGATTACCCACTACAATGTATTGCGTACGATTGAAGACCTCTACGGCCTTCCCCATTCCGGTGCAAGCACCGACGCCACACCCATCACTCAGATATGGAGAGTCGCCCCGCGTCCATGACCAGTCCGCGCCCAGGATAGGGGACACAGCCCAGCCGTCAGACCGTAAGGTGAGCGGTCAAGCAATCTCTCCTGCGATACCGTCGATGATGAAGTCGTTGAGCAGCCGACAACCGGCGAAGAGGGTGGCCTCCTCGTTCCGAATCCAGCGGCTGATGACACCCAGGTAGACGAGCGTGTCCGAAACTATCTTGATGTCTCGGATGTCGGTGTCGAATCCGGCTAGGGTGGGATTCACCGGTGTCCCTCGCTCGATCAGGTAACACAGGAGCCGCCGCTCTGGGCCCTCCCCAACTTCAGCAAGCAGATGCTGGACGAACGGCTCCCACTGGGATCGCCCTGTATCGAGGGCGCCGTCTCCATAGTGGAGAAACAGCTTTGTCAGGTAGGGATGGTTCCCTGTCCACGTGGCCAGCGGAACATGTGGGTGTGAACCGATCAACCGTCGCAGCTCTCCATCGAGAAGAACTGAAAGCGGAAACAGACGAAAGCTCAGGCTGGCTCCTGTCCCGGAGTGGCCCAGCAACGTCCGCAGTCGCCGCCCACCGGTGACCACGATGCTGGATGCCGCTGCTGACACACGTGCGAGCAGTGATTCGATCGCCGAATCTGCGATGGCGTCCAGATTGTCCAGAACCACGATCGATCCGGAAACCATCTCGAACCGAGGCGCCGGGTCGGTACCAAGATCCCTCTCGATCACCGTCCGGTCCGACAGTCCGTTCAGGGCGGTGCGAACCAGCGAGGTCTTCCCAAGCTTCGGCCCGCCAATTACCGCCAGCGATTCGCCCTTGGCAATGCGCGCACGCAGATTCCTGACGAGCCCTTCACGACCGATGAACGCGGCTCCGGTGGCGGGACAAGGAGTGAACGGCATGATGGACATCGCTTACTCTAGCACGCCTTGCCCCAAGCCTCGTTTTTCTCATCTCCAGACCGGTTTGGTTTCGTCCCTACGCGGAGATGGCACGCCATGGGGAAAAACGTTATTGAGACTGATGGGCGGGGTCACGTATCGTCCCCAATACGTGTCGTGTCTGTTGTGCGAACCAATCTGAATCAGCCGGCATACCCGTGAGGATTCGCACTCTGCCAGCGCCAGACATCGTTGCACATTGCACCAAGCCCACGCTCCGCCCGCCAGCCCAGCAACTCAAACGCCCGTTGCGGGTCAGCATAGCAAGAGGCAATGTCTCCGGGGCGCCGGGGCGCAATCTTGTACGGCACTGACCGCCCGCTGGCCTGCTCAAACGCCCGGACGATATCCAGCACGCTGTAACCGGTGCCCGTACCAAGATTCACGGTCAGACACTCGGGCTGCTCTTGCGGTCGCTCCAGCGCCTTCAGTGCTTTGAGGTGGCCCAGGGCCAGATCCACTACATGGATGTAATCCCGCACGCCGGTTCCATCCGGAGTGGGGTAATCATGACCCCACACGCTGAGACAGGCTCGTCGCCCTACTGCCACCTGGGCCACTATAGGCATCAAATTATTGGGGATGCCCTGAGGGTCTTCCCCGATCAAGCCGCTGGCATGGGCACCCACTGGGTTGAAATATCGCAGAAGGCCGAGCCGCCAGGAGGCATCGCTGCGGTGCAGATCGCGCAAGATCTCCTCAATCATCAGCTTCGTCCTGCCATAGGGATTGGTGGCGGAGAGCGGGTGATCTTCAGTGAGCGGCAGCCGAATCGGGTCGCCATAGACGGTGGCGGAGGAGCTGAACACTAGGGTTTTCACCCCACACTCGGCCATTGCCTCCAGCAAACGCAGGGTGCCGACCACATTGTTGTCGTAGTAGGCCAGCGGCTGCGTGACCGACTCCTCCACAGCCTTGAAGCCGGCGAAGTGAATCACCGCACTGGCCCCGCTCTCGCGCAGGGCAACCACCAAGGCTGCTCGGTCGCGGATGTCGCCTCGCACCAGGCGCAGATTTTTTCCCGTAATACGCTCCACCCGCGCCAGCGCCTCGGGATGGCTATTAGAAAAGTTGTCGAACACCGTGACATCACAACCTGCATCGAGTAGCTCCACGCAGGTATGTGAACCGATATAGCCGGCACCGCCAGTGACAAAAATCATGGACACCTACCACATTGAGAGATGACAGACGTCTGTGACACGCTTGACCGCCTGGCCTTGAACTCGGCGGTGTATTCCTGCTTCGATATCTTGAGCATCTTCGTCTCCTTGTTAACGGCAATTGCACAGTACCCTTGGAAGACGAAGTTCGGGGAGGGACGCTCAGACATCCTTTCTGGAGAATAACCTTACTGTGGAGGTATCTTGGCCGCGGATGATTGATTACCGCGATAGAAGCGGACCTCGACTTTTTCCATCGTCGCCAACAGGCCAGAGTGAATGTGCTGCTCGACAAACGAGAGGAAGGCCTCTATTTTGTCAGCTGTATCTACCAGTTCAATGATGATCGGGAGGTCTTCCGACAGCCGTTCGATCTTGAAGGTGTGAATGACACGAGTATTGGCGCCAAATCCCATCAGGCCACGGAGGACCGTGGCTCCTGCCAGTCCCTTTGCTTTGGCTTGGGTAATGATCCATTCATAGAGCGGCTGCTTCTCATATCTGTCGCCCTCGCCAATGAAAATCCGAAGTAGCGAGCCGTCTGCAGAAAGCATGGGTCACCTCCAGATCACATAGGCCAGTGTATAGCCGAGCCAGACCGCTCCAAGACCCAGTAACACTTGTGTGCCGACATTCATGAGTGCGAGAGCCGCCTCTCCCTCTCGGATCATATTCATCGTTTCATTGCCGAAGGCTGAGAAGGTTGTAAACCCGCCGAGAATGCCGACAACCAGAAAGGCTCGCGTCTCAGTGCCGATGAGCGCGCGGGTGTCAAAAATTTCTGACAGGAATCCGATGCAGAAGCAACCAAGGATATTTACGGCCAGTGTGCCGTAGGGAAATGCGATGCTTTGGCTGAGCGTTTGGACTGAGCCACTGACTAGATAGCGTAGGACAGAGCCGATAAACCCACCGGCTCCGATTAACAAGAGTTTGGTCATCGTGTGACGGTACAACCGAGTGGCAATATAGCCGAAGTGTATACCAACCTTGTGAAAATCGCACCTCTTACAGGAAGCCGGCTTGGTCCCTCGCTCAACATCATGAAGTCAAGTCCAACAGGCAAGCATGCCGAGCATCGGTAGAGGAAAACGTAATTCTGAAACATGTCAACAATTTGGCTGCGACCGATAAGGGTGCGCAACAACCACCATGCGTCCGCTCAATGGTGCGCCCTTCAGGCCTGAGGCTTCTCTGATGCTGCAGGCGTGGATTCGCCGGAGAATTTCTTGTGGAGAAGTTTTCGGCCAAGGATCGTAATCCCCAATGCGAGACCGAGCGAGAGCGGAACGAACAATGCGGCGGCAATATCCGCATTGCGCAGCCACCCCATCTCATGAAGACCCTTGAAGATATAGCCCATGAGCCCGCTGAGATAGTAGGCAATTACGATAACCGACAAACCTTCGACCGTGTACTGGAGGATGGCCTGGCTCTTCGTCGTCTTGTCGACGCTGATCAAGAGCGTCAGGTTCTGGGATTGGAGCATGAGATCGACGCGGGCGCGAATAATAGAGATCGTCCCTTCAAAACCGCTGCGAAGGGTG